>CALJIY010000107.1 GCA_937973945.1 uncultured Saprospiraceae bacterium
TGACCGAAGAGACCATGTGATCAATCTGTGTGAAATGAAGTTTTCCATTGCTCCATATACTATTACTAAATCTTATGCAGATAAATTGATGCAAAAAATAAGTGTTTTTCGGGAAGAAACAAAAACTAATAAAGCACTTCACTTGACAATGGTAACCACTAAAGGATTGAAACAAAATAATTGGGCTACAAACCTTGTTCAAAACGATCTGAAAATGGACATTTTTTTCGAAGATTGATTTTATCTAACATAAACTACATTATAATAAAAACATAATCATGCTCTTTATTCAGATATATAATTTAAGTAAAGTGACATCTTGGCAGACTAATAACATCTTATCTAACCATGTCTTATCTAAACCTAATACTACTTCTAGATATTCCAATTGCTCTTGGATAAATCCAATTCTTGGCTGACTTGCGACATGCTCAACTCTGGATTAGATTTACGGTAGGAGATGATTTTATGCCAAATTGATTTTATCATACTCCGAAGTTAACATTTCCTGTCACATTTTATTCCTTTTGATTATTTTCTGTTGTTAACTCTCGGACCGCCTTAGCAAGATACCCGAAATTTCACCCATGCACATTCTCATGTATCTATTAAAAAATGGTCGTCACAAATTCTTAAAAAATAAAAAGAAACTTAAAGAATTAAAAAAGAAATTACTGTTTACAAGAGTTTCTTTTTAAGGGCTATTCTGAACTAAGCTATAAAATTACACGCATATTTTCCAATATATAAAATTGGACTGAAAAAATAATCTAAGTTCACTAACTTGTCCTAATGGTACATCACTCACAGTGACTACTTTTACCCTTGTTCTGATAGAACGATTCCTTTAGCTGATTAGTAAAGCTTCATTTTTGTACTAAAAGATCATCAATGCTACAAAATCAAAAAAATGTTCTCTTTCCCATTTTGTTCTTTTAAATTTTCCATTCGGCAAAAAACGCGTACTCCGAAAATGGATTTTAAGGAAGTTATACCTATTTTTAAGAAAAGAAATGGGATTGTTCAAATCATAATAGTGCTCCTACTTGGGTGTAGTATCAACTTAAAGGCACAAGTAGTAAAACAAGCTCCGACACTTGTAGATGCAGGAGATATGTTTACTTATACCCTTAATTTCACCTGTCCAAGTACGACTGCAGGAGACTGCGAAAATGTAGTAGTCAGCGATTTTATACCAAGTGGCCTCGAATATGAAACAGGTACATTTGGTAGTACTTATAATTCAGGTACAGGTGAATGGTCTTTTGATTTAGGAACGGTTGGAAATGGTAGTACCGTCAGTGTTAGTTTTATTGTAAATGTGCCAGCCACAACGCTCTCTGGAGTAGAATTTGAGAATGTGGCAACGGTAACCACAAATACCTCCACTATTACAAGTCCAACGGTAACGACCACCGTAGATAATGGCTTCGTGATAAATTATACGGATACCCACAATATAAACAAACCAGGAATAACAGTTAATATTTCAGATACAGGAATGGAAGCCAATTACGACTTTGAGTATGGCAATAATTCAGATATGGATATTACCAATTTCGTAGTAGAGGATATTTTACCATCCGGACACATTTTAAACTCTGATATAAGTTTAACAGACCTACCTGCCTGTAGTGGAAGTTTTAATTTTACAGTTGATGTGGCATTAAGTGATGGCTCTTATCTATCGCTTGGTACAGATTACTTTGGGGAGACTGGATCTTTTGTAAGTACGATGGAATATAACAATTTCATTGGAATTCCTACTGAACTTACCGACTATTTAGGGATTACCGGAAATGCAGAATACCCTGTGGGCCTTAGATTAACTTTCCCAACTTTCCCTCAAAATTGTGGACATAAAGACTTACCTGACGAACCTAGGATTGACCTATCAGCCTACTTTGATGAGACGGCCACTGGTGTACAAGATCCTGAGGTAGGAGACCTGATAGATAATTGTGCAGATACATCTTCTGATCAATTACCTAACAAACAGGATTGTGGGACGGCTACTTTTATTCAACCAACTAATGGATTAGGTAATCCAAAAAATAATCGAACTGCAAATTCACCTTATGAACCATTTGAGTATTTGGAATTTGAAATAAGAATTGCTGGTTTTAATGGGAATGTGGGGGTAGAGAATACAAATCTTTATGGTATAGATATTCTTCCGCCAGAATTTACTTTCGTGCAGTTTGGCAGCTTAGATGGTACTCACTCAGCAACAGGAACTTGGTTCAGCAATCCTGTAACTATTAATCCAGGAAGTACTACTGATTTACCAGTACTAAATGTAATTTCCGACTATCAAGGAACAGGTAGCACTGCATTTGAGTTGATTTGGTCGGATGCTACACAAAATAATGTGACTTGGCCAGCTGGCGAAAATGGTTCTTATAGATTATACTATGTCGTTCAAGTAAATGGAGATACACCTGCGGGTGATTACGATAATACTTTTGCCATCTCTACCTCTGTTCCTATAGATAATTGTGATTATTATATCACAGATGTAAATGATTTAGATAACGATGGAGATACAAGCGATGAATTATGTGCGGAAGATGTCAGTGTGCCAATTATTATTCCACCAGGTTTTGCGGGATTAAACTCTTATAAGGAAGTCAATGGAAACCTAGATACACCGGGGGACTTTTCAAGATTTCCTGCGAATGGAGAGGTAAGTCCAGGAGGTAATATTAATTATATCATGTGTCTGGAAAATCCATTTGCTGAACCTATTGATAATATTGTTATTGTGGATGTTCTTCCACATGTTGGAGATATAGGGGTAGTAGCAAATGACGAAAACAGAGAATCCGTTTGGAGACCAGAATTTAATGCAACAACATTATCTGATTTACAAGCTTATGCAGCGACTATCCCTGGCTCTGTTTTAGAGTTCAGCACGGAATGTATGCCCTGTCTTGCTGCTGACTTAGGTGCGCCAGTAACAGATTTAGCAGGATGTACCAACCCTAATTGGAGTACTAGCCCACCTGCTATATTGACAGATGTATGTGCTTTTAAAATTACAGTAGATCCAAGTTTCACTTTGAATCAAGATGATGTGACCTGCATTGATTTTAATATGAATGCACCAAGTGATGTAGCCACTGATGGGTCTATTGCTTGGAACTCATTTGGATTCGTGGGTGTAAAAGATGATGGTTCCTCTTTATTAGCTTCAGAACCAATAAAGGTTGGAATAGAGGCACTGCCACCTACATGTACAAATCCAATGCTAACTGCTTTAGTCGATCATTCGATTTGTGAAGGAGGTAGTTTTGATTCAAATAGTATAACTACGAGTGTTACTAATGGAGTATCGGTTACTTATCAATGGTATGATAATAATGGAACGAATAATTCAGGTACCGCAATGATAAGTGGACAGACAACGGCTACTTTGACTGCTTTGCCTACTGTAGAAGGTACATATAGCTATAGAATAGAAGCGATAGATTCATCTAATAGTAGTTGTACAACAAGTGAGACCGTAAATCTTACCATTCTCGATAGTCCAGCTGCTACTGCCATTACAATTAATGCCACTTGTTCTGGAGCAACCTCCAATGATGATGGACAAATCATGCTTTCTGGGTTCAATACAGGGGAACGCTATGCCTTAGAAGAAAATAGCAGTTATACAGGAAGTGCGACTTTTGCCAGCGGTTCAACCGCTATTCCTGCGGACGGGATAATTGCTAATAATTTGGTGAATCCGAGTGGTATAACTCAATATACTATTCGTATTTTCAATAGTGAGGAATGTTATATAGATAGAACAGTAGACTTGAATGAATGGACTTGTATTTGTTTAGATCCTATGGCTACTCCTAGTCCAGCTTTGATTTGTGTGGGTAGTATTGATACTATATACGGTAATCCTACAGGTGGGTCAGGCGTATATTCCATTCATGCTTGGACTGATTTAAATACTGGGACCGCTTCTGGATATGCATTTGATCTAACTAATAGTGAAAACATGACTTTAGATGCGACCGCTGCAACTGCTGGAACGATTAATCTTCAATACTACGTAGAAGATAATATAGGTTGTTCTACCACTATAGAACATACGATCACACTAACCCTTCCAGAATCGAAACTTATTTGTGATGATGCATCGAATTATGTGGAGATAGCAGCTCAGGCAGGCTTAACTAATGTCGTTTGGTTTAATAGTGCAGATACCCAAGTAGGGCTTGGTGATACTCTAGTGGTGGATGCGAATACGCTGGGAATGGGAGATGGGATGGATAGTTATTATTATACTGCAGAAGATGCTAGTGGTTGTGAAGCAGGCTTGTGTTGCTCTGTGATTGTAACATTAGAAGATTGTTGCAAACCTGAAATATG
>CALJIY010000108.1 GCA_937973945.1 uncultured Saprospiraceae bacterium
GTAAGGTGAATGTGACCTTTCCTAATTCAGTTGGCAAAAGAATCGTCGCATAGTCCGCCATAGGATTTGGAAAGACTTTTACGCCTTCGAATATAGGGTCAATTTCTTTAGTAGAGGTCGTAATATTTAAATCTAAACCAGTCGTATCCGTTACATAGAATAAACCAAATAACATCATCTCATCTTTGGAGGTCGGGCCCCATCCAACTGGTTCTGGACCGTCATTAATATACTTAGCTTCGTGGAAAATACCGTTTCCTAAATTCAGAGGCAGAAACTCGTCCCATTGACGAATTGGAATATGCTGATAATCAAAATATGGAGCGATACAACCAGGGACTGCACCAGGGCAAGAACCATCGTAAATTAATTCATCCTTATCTCCATCTTCCGTCATCGTCCATATTTTATATCCTGCGCCATATTTGTGGGTATGCGCGCCAATGTTCCAAGCAAAGACCTTTTGCGGGATAAAAGAGGCTAATACAGCAGGAATTCTCAATGTGGAAGACTGGGTAATGATGTCGCCTGTATTGGGAATGTTGATATTGAAATTTGGTAATAGATTTGAATGCATTTCTTGGACAGCCGTACCTGTAGGCTGGGTGTATACATTAACATACACTTCTGATTGGTACACTTGATCTGTAGAATAATTGATATAATGAGAATTTAAATCTAGTACATGTTTGGGGCCCCAAAAATAAGCCGTCTTTTTAGGTAAGCGAATGTCAGAAGGCTCGGCGACAGAGGCTACAAAACTAACATCATTGGTATGGTCTTGATCGAATCTTAGCCCTTCTGGTACTGCTTCAGCGGCTGTACCATAATCATAAATGATGAAATGATGAGAAAAATTAGACATATCCACTTCTATTCGATTAACCTCTATATCGGATTCATTATCTAATTGATATTTTAAAAACAATTCTTGTTCTCCAGAAGGATTCATAAAGAATGGTCCCATTTTTAATTGAAATCCTTCAGAAGGATCTGGAGCAGCGGGTATTTCTGCAGGAAAAGAAGCTTTTCCTTTTCCAGCGTAATATTCTTCTAGTAACTGTTTTTCGACGACTTCCCCTTCTACTGGAGCGCCCCATATAATCCACTGTCGGACTAATTCTTTTTCGACATCGCTAAGCGAACCTGACACAGGCATTGGACTTTCTTCTCCTTCTTCCAAAGACATACTTCTATCCAATCCTTGGTTTATTTTTTTGAATAAGAAACTTTTATCTACTCTTCCAGGTCGGATATGTTGATACCCTTTAGCCTTAGCGGCTGCATTTTTTGGGGTGACACCGACGACATTATTATACACGCTCAACGCTTTTGCGATTGTAGTCGTTCCGCTACCTTCTAAATCTAGTCCTGCTCTTGGGTTTTCATTGCTATGGCAGGATACACATTTAGTTTGGAAAATTTCATACACCTGTAAGCTAGTTGCCTGATCTTGTGCTAGTATGGATTGGCAAAAAAATAAACAGCTCATCAAAATTGGTAACTTAAATTTCATTGGATTGTGTTATAAACGCTAAGATGGAAATTAGATGTAAGGGTAAAGCTTGTTCAAAAATGCCAATAAACTCCTCTTTATCCAAACTTGTAGGTGGTTTTAACTATTGTCTTAGGATATAAGGGACTAGGAAAAAAATAACTACGCCATAACGGGTACTTTATTTATTGCCTACTCCCTAAACAAGAAAACCTTCTTCATAGTTAAATTATGAAGAAGGTTTTGTATGTGTGAAATAAAAATTATTTTTTTTTATAGTCTAATGTTCTGTAATAACACCAATTTTACTCTTATTTAATTTCCAGTGATTATAGTCTACATTATTAATGATCCCATTTCCATCTGCATCAGCAGGGGAATAAGCATTAATCGTTGCGCCCTGCAATTTCCAGATGTTATAATCTTCATTATTGATAATACCATTACAATCAAAATCTCCACTATTAAGTGTGAAAGTACTGCCAATAGATTTTAATTGATTACTACCCATTGCTGCATCCATAGAACTAGTAAAATCATAAAGGGTAGCGCTGCTGTTAATAGCTACAGTTGTTCCACTGACCACAGACATATGATTTTGATGCGTAATGGATATATAATAAGTGCCAGGAGCGATGCAATCAAAGCTTAAATTCGTGTTTCCATCAACATCTACTACTGTTCCATCATCTTGTAGTAAAACTGCCTTTTGGCATAAAATATTAGAAAAATCATTATCTGATCTTATTCCAATTAGCAACCAATCTACAATCTTGTTTGGCATGGATACGATCGTCTCAAAGCCCTCATAATTGAAAGGGGCAGCATCAAAAGGTTGATCAAAAGGAAGTAAAGATTTATCGGAAAGATCGGTTCTCATAAGATTAGTAGCCGTATCGTAATAACCTTCTAAAATTGTTTTGAGCTGTAAGTTACTTCCTACAGGTGGTGTGTTGTGTCCACAAAAGTCATCATGTTCTTGCATCGGTTGTTTAGAGCTTATGCAATTCTCTTCTAAACTGAAACCCATTTGATATAATGCACCTTCCAATTCTTTACTTTGAATGCCTCTTTTGGCAACACCATTTTCAATAGAAAAATACATGGAGCTATTCGCGTCATTAATATGTCCTAGTCCATGGGCATGACCTAATTCATGCAAGGCAATGGTCTCAAAATCAAATTCTGTAATTTCTGGTTGCGCAGTAGTGTAGTTCCAATTAATTCCAGAAATCATATTGTTTGGGTGAACAAACTGCATATCAAATTCTTTTAAATACCAAGTAGTATTCATTAAGTCACAGCTAGTATTTCCAGAAGCTTTATACCTTGAAGAGGTCATTGCTACTACTCCTGTAGGCATGTCTTCCGAAAACATAATAGTGCATATTTCGTCATTTGCTGGACCTGTAGTAGTAGCCGTTTCATTTATGGTCCAATGAATGCCAGTTGCACATCTCCACTTATCTAAAGCTCGTTCGAATGCACTTGTCGCAGCTGTATTCCCCGCTAATCCTGAAAGAGAATTATAAGTTAGGGTATATCCGCCCAAGCCATCAAAATCTATAAAATTAATGAATTGTCGAGTAGGTACTTCAAAGTTTTTATAGGTACTATAAATAGGTTTGATAGACCATTGAATATTGATAGACTGCGAATCAATTAAATTATTGCCACTATCATAAACTTGAACGGTACCACTTCCAGCAGTTAAAGGAATTTTGACTTTTATTTGAGTATCTGACCAGGACTCTAAATCAGAAGCATAT
>CALJIY010000109.1 GCA_937973945.1 uncultured Saprospiraceae bacterium
GTAGCGATCTGACAGCGTAGCGATCTGACAGCGTAGCGATCTGACAGCGTAGCGATCTGACAGCGTAGCGATCTAAAAAAAAACTATGTTAGGATTAAAATTACCAACCGACCCGAGATGGGTGAATTTAGCAGAAAAAGACTTAGTCGATATTCTAACCGACCATGCTTATTGTGAGCAAAAAGCAGCCACCTATTGCATTAGCTTAATTCAACGTTTTCCTGAAAAATTTGAATTAGTGCGAGAATTGGCGCCTATTGTCACAGAAGAATGGGGACACTTTAGAATGGTCTTAAAGGAGTTGGATAAGCGCAATTTAAAATTAGGCTATCAAAGAAAGGATGAATACGTAAATAAACTAAGGGAATTCATCAAAAAAGGGGGTACTCGAGAAGATCAATTATTGGAGCATTTACTAGTATGTGCCTTGATTGAAGCTAGGAGTTGTGAACGGTTTAGGTTATTATCCTTGCATATAGCAGAAGAGGACTTAAAAGAATTCTATCATAAGTTCATGGTCTCCGAAGCTGGTCATTATCGCTTATTTATTGACTTAGCAAAGACGTATTGTGGGGAGGAAAAAGTAAAACTTCGTTGGCAGGAATATTTAGACTATGAGGCAGAAGTTTTGAAGAATATGGAGTTGCGAGGGGATCGAATGCATTAGAAAAGAACAGAGAGTAGAGAAGAGAGATTAGAGACATACTTCGTTTTCAAACAACGAAAATTCATTTTTTTTAACGTTCTCTATTCTTTGCTCTCGCCTCTGTTCTTTTTATTCAAACAACTCAATCTGCTGCTTAATCTTTCCTGTTTCCTTCTTATCCAATTTTGAATCTTTATTATCGGCTGTCAATACGCGTTTAATAACTCGTAACTTGTTCGTGTACTTATTTTGCGCTTCATTGAATATCCCAAAATGATCAATTTTATCAATTCTTACTTGACCATAAGCATGTAGCACCTTGCCTGCCTCACAAATGATGCCCGAATGATTGATGTGTCCCTTTTTATCTTCAAAAAAGACTAAGTCCCCTACTCTAGACTGCTCAAAGAAATCAACTAATTCTCCCTTGCGAGCCTGTAAATAAGCATCCCTTGGTAAATTGATTCCCAACATTTTAAAGAGCACTTGTATCAAACCTGTTCCATCAATTCCGAAAGGTGATCGACCACCTTTAAGATAAGGTGCATATAGATATTTTCTAGCTAGCTTTATTAAAAGTTCATTCGTAGGCGTAATGGTAGTTGAATTAATGACTTGGCCACTAAAGGAATAATTGACCCCTGCCAAATCAAATTTCATTCCATCAAAGCTTGGTAAGGTGGCACCTATTGTAATTGGAAGAAAATGGTCTGGCGCAATGGCTGCTTGTGCTATTTCCATAGAACAGGCAAAATTGTTTTGGTATCGCTCCACTTCCTCTTCGGTCAGTGTTGTAATTTGATTTGATTCTACCCATCCAATTTGGTTGTCCCAAAGACAACGGATTTTAGTCCATTCCCCAGATTTTTCCCACACTTCTACTAGTTCCCCTAATAGCAATTGGGTAATCATTTCTTTTTTATGGCCTTTTCCGCTTCTGACAGGAACCACACTTAAACTGCAAATACTTACTATCATCTTGGTGTATTAAGTGGAGGAGAACTTAGGGTTTTAAGCTAAATTCTTTAGTTTTCTTTTATATGTCTGGGTTACACTACTTAGATTTTTAAAGAGCAGAGAATAGAGAGCAGAGAATAGAGACAGATTTCGTTTAAAAAATGATGAAATTTCATAGTTTTTTAAACGAATTCGATCTCTGCTCTCGCTTCTCTGCTCTCTATTCTAAAAATGTCCAGTAGTATTTGTATGGGTAGTATTTCTATTGATGTCAATCATTAAACACTAACAAGTCCCTTAAAGATAATAAAATTACTTAAAGGTCCGTTTGATTAGTTGATAATATTGCATCTTTGTTTCCGCTATTTAGCTACAATATCGAAATTTCTAGTAACAATATCTGCTAAGTAACGATGAAATAATAAATCAGTCAATTTGGACGAGTTTATTTTGTCTCCAGTTTTTCTTAAAAAATTCTTGCATAGCAGAGCTACGGAAGTATTTTTTAAGATAAGCAAACATCGTTTGCGAACCGCTTGCGGATGGGAGGCAAGAGGCAAAAGAGACCGTACAGGTGACGGAGTTATTGTTTTATCGTTACTTAAGTTCAGTAAAACTGAAAAAATCAAGATTTAATACTCATTGGTCATCTTTCCAAATTATGATAAGAATTATTCTCGCTTGTTTTGTTTTTATAATATATACCAGTTCGTTAGTTGCGCAAGACAAACACTTCACACAATACTTTGCGGCTCCTATGACGATCAATCCTGCATTAACAGGCGCGTTCCAAGGTAAGTATCGGATAGGCGTGGTGCGGAGAGAACAATGGGGACAAGCCTTAAGTAGCCCTTACTCGACCTTTGCCGGCGCAGTAGATGTGCGATTCCCTGCCAGTTACAAGCAAAGAAAATATGACGATGCGGTCGGGGTAGGTATCTTATTTTTTAATGATAAAGTTGATGACATAGGTTTTCGAACAACCCAAATGGCATTATCTGCTGCCTATCATAAAGCATTAGATCAACAAGGCGCTCATTACTTGACCTTGGGCCTGCAATTGGCAACTAATCAAAGAAGTATTAATTATGAGAATTTAAGTTTTGAAGATCAATATGACGGACTCAATGGATATGTTTTACCATCTGGGGAAGCTTTGCCAGAAAATAATTTCTCTTATCCAGATTTAGCACTTGGACTTAATTATACTTTTTCCCCTACCCGTAAAGTGACCTTATATATGGGCGCAGCGATGCATCATGTATTTGAACCAAACGTTTCTTTCCTCGCAGCCAATCCTGATGTATCTGTTTCCATTCCAGAAGAAGATAATTTACACCGAAAATATTCCGCGCAGCTAACTGCCCGCTTTCCGATCGCAGATAATATCTATTTAACACCGAGGGTCTTATTTTCAGCACAAGGGCCACATCTTGAAATGAATGCAGGAACAAATGTACGAATCTCCGTAGGAGACTATACGCCCATAGCCTTGTATTTAGGCAGTTGGGCAAGACCTGTAAAAAATGCAGATCAGTCTATTATGCTTGATGCCGTTGTCGGAATGGTTGGGATAGAATATAATAATTTACTATTTGGATTTAGTTATGATATGAATGTAAATGACTTTACGGTGGCAGCTAATCCGCGTACCTCTTTTGAAATCTCCATCGCCTATTTAGGCAATTTTGAGAACGAGGAGATCTTATGCCCTAAATTTTAGACCTACTTGGACAAGTACTTAAAAAAAGTTTGTTTTTGATCAAAAAATAAACCACTCATTTTCAAGTACTTACAACTATAATCATTCCTTTTGAAAAAAAAATTGAAAAACATTCTAGCTAGAGGTTGACAATGTTCCAACCACCTTATATATTTGCAATCGCTTTTAAAGAGAAGCATTTTTCAAGCACATAATGGCCCATTCGTCTAGTGGTTAGGAC
>CALJIY010000110.1 GCA_937973945.1 uncultured Saprospiraceae bacterium
AAACATAGATTGGCGGATTTATTAAAGGAATGGAATACCCATAAAGCAACCCTAGAAAGTATTGTCTCTAAGGATGTTCCTACATTTAATCAGCTTTTTTCTGAACTAAAGACGCCTGTTTTGGTTATACCTAAAAAATAAGACTTAAGTCTTTGTTCAAGAGCAGTCAATTTACAAGAGAAATGGGTGTCTACTATAGATTTAAAATGACCGCTACATTACATTTAACATGTTAAAATTAATTTTATTTAAACGATTCTGTACTTATTGACGTTTATGTAGTGAGATCAAAAATTAGAAGTTGTTTTTCTTAGCTACTGATGAATACAACTTTATATATATAAGAATTAACCTTTTTTAAGGTTTTAGTTGGTTTTGTTTGTTATTGTAAAGGGCATCCTTGGGATGCCCTTTCTTCTTTCCTATAATTTTTTCTATCATTTATCCCTGTGCATGTACCGCCGCAATTCCTACCATGTCCACAATCTGACGCACGGTAGCTCCTAATTGAAGAATGTGAATTGGCTTATTCAAACCAACTAATATTGGACCGATAATATCTACATCTGAAACACTTCCTACTAAGTTGTAAGCAATATTAGCAGAAGACAAATTAGGAAATATTAGGGTATTCGCCTTATGTCCACTCAATTTAGAAAATGGATAATATTGAGTTAGCATTTCTGGTTTTAAAGCCACATGCGCTTGCATTTCTCCATCTACAATCCAATCTGGGTGACGATCATGTATAATAGACGTTGCTTTTCTCATTAACACGGCAGACTCTCCTTTCGAGACAGAACCGAAGTTAGAATAAGTAACTAAGGCAATCTTTGGTTCGATATTATAGCGTCTAACTTCTTCTGCAACTAATTCCGTGATATCTGCAATATCCTCAGATGTCAAGTGATGATTTATCGTTGTATCTGCAATAAAAAGAGGACCTTCTTTGGTCATTAATATATGGATACCAGCTACTTTTTTAACCCCTTTCCTTGGACCAACAACCTGCACTGCTGGTCTTACTGTTTGTGGATATTTTTTGGTAAGTCCACCTATCATTGCATCTGCATCTCCCGTTTCTACCATTAAACAACCATAATAACTTCTAATCCGCATCGCATCTAATGCCTCCGCTTTATTAATGCCTTTTCGTTTTCTTTTTTCATAAAATAGCTGCCCATACTGTTGTAGTTTCTCTTCTTCTGCTTCGTTAAACGGTAACTTAGGATCGATAATTGGAACCCCTTCTAATTGTAAATTATATTCCTCAATGATCTCCAAAATTTTCTTCCTATTACCTAGTAAGATAGGCTTTGCTATTTTTTCTTCCACCACTACTTGAGCAGCTTTCAATACAGATACGTTTTGTGCATCTGCAAAAACGACTCGTTTTACATCTTGCTTCGCTTTCGTTTCTATTATTTTGGATAGCTTATTATCATTTCCTAAACGAAACGCCAACTCCGACTCATAGGCTTCCCAATCTTTTATTGGAAACTTAGCAACTCCTGTTTCCATTGCTGCTTTTGCAACGGCTGGTGCAACGGTTGTGATTAATCTAGGATCAACTGGCTTTGGAATAATATAATCTCTCCCAAAATTGAGATTGGCATTACTGTAAGCCATATTTACCATATCAGGTACTGGCTTTTTGGCCAAGTCAGCCAATGCTTTCACTGCCCCAAGCTTCATCGCTTCATTAATCTCAGAAGCCCGAACATCCAAAGCCCCTCTAAAAATAAAAGGGAAACCTAAAACATTGTTGACCTGATTTGGATAATCAGATCGACCAGTAGCCATAATACAATCGGGTCTGGCTTCTTTTGCATCTTCATAACTAATCTCTGGAGTTGGATTCGCCATCGCAAAAATGATACAATCTTTTGCCATTGGTTGAATCATATTCTTCGTTAGAACATTACCTTTGGAAAGTCCAATAAAAACATCTGCCCCATTTAAAATTTCAGTTAAAGAGGTACTTGCTGGAACAGTGTTATTAATGAATTCTGGTTTTTTCCCATTCAGATTATCTCGATCCCCATGTATCAAACCTTTACTATCGTACATGTAGATGTTGTCTTTATTTGCTCCTAAAGATACATATATTTTTGTACAAGAAATAGCCGAAGCTCCTGCACCATTTACGATGATTTTGGCAGTGGCAATATCCTTTCCAACTAACTCTAAAGCATTTAATAATGCTGCGCCACTAATAATCGCCGTTCCATGCTGATCATCATGCATCACAGGAATGTTCAATTCCTTTTTGAGTCGTTCTTCAATTTCAAAACAAGCAGGCGCTGATATGTCTTCTAGATTGACCCCGCCAAAAGTAGGTTCTAAAATCTTGACGGTTCTTACAAACTCATCAACATCTTTAGTGTCCAGCTCTAAATCAAAACAGTCAATATCCGCATATATTTTAAATAATAAGCCTTTCCCTTCCATCACAGGTTTACCTGCTTCTGGGCCTATATCACCCAAACCTAGTACCGCTGTGCCATTACTTATTACTGCCACCAAATTACCTTTGGCAGTATACTTATACACCTCATCTACGTTATCTCTAATTTCCAAACAAGGATCTGCTACACCGGGAGAATAGGCTAAAGATAGGTCTCTTTGGTTGGCCGTCTCTGTCGTAGGTATAACTTCAATTTTACCTGGTCTTCCTTCGGAATGATAATCTAAAGCTGCTTTTCTTAATGATTTTTTATCCATAATAATTTGTTCAAAATGGGGAAGTACCGCCATTTGATTTATACGATTCGTACCTATTGGTAAAGAGCAATTTATATTTAAAGGCTTGCAAAATGGAATATTTATTTTGAATTACAAAGTTATTAATAAGGTATTTAGAAGATGAGGAATATTAAAAATTAGCGATTTTGACTAAATTTTTATTGATATAATCAAAAATATTATTAATTTGCGCTAAAATCAAAAAATTGTCTACCAAAGAAAAAATTCTAATAAGCAGTCAAAAATACTTCAACAAGTATGGTTTTGGCGCCCCCACGCTCCAACAAGTCGCACAAGAAGTAGGCATTAGTAGAGGCAATCTGACCTACTACTTTAAAGATAAAGAAGTTTTATTAGAGGCTTTAGTCCTTAAAATGTGGGAAGAATATCAACAAGGTCAAGTTCAAGCCACTCAATTTCCCTCTTGGAATATTATTAAACGAGCCATACAGGTGCTACATAACATCCAAAAAGATTATTCCTTCATCTTTTTTGATAGACAGATTTTCATACATCCTTCCGTTCAAAAAATCATACAAGAAATAGAAGCGGATAGTATCAAAACACAGATGTCTATGTTTTCTTTTTCTATTCAAATCGGAAATATGAAAAAAGAACCTGCCCCAGGTATTTATCATAATATCTGTAAGGCCATTTGGATGTCTGCCTTTTATTGGCACGTCTCTACTACCTATCATACGGAACGAAAAGGACAATGGGATGACATCATGTGGTGTTTGTTATATCCACATTTCACGAAGAAAGGAATTAAAGCATTTACCACTCGTTTTGGAAAAAACTACATCCAAAAGATTGGAACGCCTCTAAAAGAATTTGAGAAAGAGCAGATTGATTTTTAAAACAAACGGAATTCAAAATAATAATATGTATAAAGTAACTGTCGATCAAAAAGAGATTCCAATGGAATCAGAAAAACTTCAAGATTTAGATATCATTCCAATTGGCGACAACCAATTTCATATTTTACAAAATGGAAAGACTTACCAAGCAAAATTGCTGACTGCCGATTACAATAGTAAAAGTCTTTCTCTTGAAATCAATGGGAATAAGTATGATTTGACTATTGCCGACCAATATGATTTGTTGGTTAAAAAAATGGGCTTGTCTACTGGTGGTGCTCAAAAGATCAAAAATGTAAAAGCACCTATGCCTGGTTTAATTCTAGATATACTAGTAGAACCCGGACAAGCTATTTCCAAAGGAGATCAACTACTGATCTTAGAAGCTATGAAAATGGAGAACGTTCTCAAAGCAGAAGGAGACGGTGTCGTTAAATCAGTAGAAGTAAAAAAGAGTGCTGCTGTTGATAAAGGACAAGTATTAATTGAGATGGAATAATCTACTTTTTTAGAATAGAGAGCAAAGAACAGAGAATAGAGACTACTGCGATTTGCAAAAGATAAAATTCATTACCGCAAACAAAATGTCTATTGATTCTTTCAATTCTGAATTCTCAATATATAAATATGGATCAACTATTTAAAGAATTTAATCCAGTTAGTAAGAAGGAGTGGTTTGCTAAGGTAGAAAAAGATTTGAAAGGTAAACCTATTGATAAACTTAATTGGGAACCTATCAACGGCATTCCGCTTACGCCTTTTGCTCATTCAGATGATAGTCAAGAAGCCTATATTCCGCTTGTAGGAAAACAACTAACCAATAACTGGGAAATAGGCGTAAAGATCAAGGTAAGTCAAATAAAGCTAGCGAACCAAGAAGCTTTATCTGCTTTAGAAAACGGGGCAACAGCTATTTGTTTTGATCTTAAAAAAAGCCCAACTAAAGAAGAATTAAAAACGCTTTTAAACGGTATTCAATTAGAATGGATTTCTACCCATTTTAATTTTAACCAGCAAGCGTGGAAGCGTTTTGCAGGCTATTTCATCGACTATGTTCTAGCGCAAAAGTATGATCTCAATAAACTTGTTTGCTCTTTTACTTTTAAAGGTTTACCTATTCAAGATTCCGAAGACTTAGCTATTCTGGCGGACTATAAAAAAACACTTCCACCTGCTCGTTTTCTGTCGATCAATGCTATACCAAACTATACAGGTCTTGAAGGAACTGTTTCAGAAATAGCACAACTTATAAAGGAAGGGAATGCACAATTGGTAGCTTTGAACAAAGCTGGTTTGCCTTTAAAAGAATTTCAATCCATTATACAATTTGCCATTACTTTAGGGGATAGCTACTTTTTTAATATTGCAAAAATTAGGGCGATAAAAGTATTATGGCAACAAGTGTTACAAGCTTGGGATAAAGACTTAACTGCCAAAGCGATTATAGAAGTGCATCTCTCAAAAATCACTCAATCGGACGATGAACACTATAATAAAATCAGAGCGACTGCTCAAGCGATGGCCGCTGTAATAGGCGGAGCAAAGCGTTTATACATTCATCCTTCTGATGCTTTTAAAAATGGAGAAGGTTCTCCTTTTGAGCAACGCATCGCTATGAATATCCAGCAATTATTGCAGTTAGAAAGTTATATGGATCGAGTGATTGATCCTGCTGCTGGTAGTTATTATATTGAGCAATTGACGGATAAGTTGGCGGCGTTGGCATGGGGGGAGTTTCAGGGAATTTAGAAGTCAGAGGTCAGATTTATGACGTCAAATTAGATGCTAATTTGCCTCATTTTTTTATAAATAACGGATCGTCGAAGTTTGTAACTTCGATGCCATATGATCATTATATATCATTGAAATATGCGTTCATAAAAAAGAAAAATTTCAAATAAAAAATGAAAAAAATATTAATAGCCAATAGAGGAGAAATAGCCTTAAGAGTAATGCGTACTGCAAAAAAAATGGGCATCAAAACAGTAGCCGTATATTCTGAAGTAGATCG
>CALJIY010000111.1 GCA_937973945.1 uncultured Saprospiraceae bacterium
TAAGGCAAGCCTAATAAATCAACTGATCTTGGTGTAAATAATAAGGCAGCAAATATACCTTGACCATCACCACCAAATGCAGTACCTGTAATAGGTGTTCTTCTGTCAGAATCTACAAAGTTGAAAGATCCTTTAATTCTAATACCGTTTGATAAAGTAGTTTGTGCACCTAAACCGAAGTTATGCTTCTTAATGAAGTTAGACGCACCTCTATCATTATCCAAATCTGGTAAGAAAGACTCATCAGAAAGGTAAGAGTAAGTAGCACTAATAGAAGAGTTATCTCCTAAGCTACTTTGGATAGATAAAGATGTGTTAGAGATCAAACCTTTGTCGAAGAAATTTTCAACAGACTCATAAGGTTGGTACGGATATTCTGCACCTCTATAAGTGTCTCCAAAATCATCGTAGTATTGGTTTTGATCTAATGGGTGTGTGATCAATACTTGACCATTCTTTTCGCCTTGGTAATCTGCACCATAAGAAGATGGGTTCAAATCATCAAAAGCTGCTCCCCAGTTAGAGAAGAACCAACCGAAACCTGCGTTAAACCCATTACCAAAAGTGTTTTGGTAATCTGGAATATTAGAGATTTCTGTTTGAGCAAGAGATTGAGAAACACTTACTTCTAAGCCTTTCTTCGCATCTGCTCCACCAGAACCGTTCTTAGTAGTAACTAATACTACCCCGTTACGACCTGCTTCACCGTATAATACAGTTGCACTCAATCCCTTAAGGATAGATACCTCTGCAATACTGTTAGGATCTAAATCTAAGAAACGAGAAGAAGCAGTTGCACTACCACCACCGAAGCCACCATCCGAGTTCGTATCCGTATTGAATGGAACCCCATCAATTACGAATAACGGTTGGTTACTACCTGTGATAGAAGAATACCCCCGTATAATTACGTTAGTACCTGTACCTGCCATACCAGATGTTTGTGTAATATCTACACCTGTTGCTTTACCTCTTAAGATTCTAGCAACATCTGATTCTTGCTTACCAGTAATGGCATCTTTACCAATGGTAGAGACTCCATAACCTAAGGCCTTCTTTTCTCTCTTAATACCTAAACCTGTGACAACGACCTCGTCTAACTCTAGACCTTCCGATAAGATAATATCAAGTACGTTTGAAGCACTGGTATTTATCTCTTTTGTAGCATACCCAGTATAAGATACTTCTAATACTTGATCTCCTGTTGGAACGTCTATGCTGTAACTTCCGTCAATGTCTGTAACAGTACCTGTTGTACTGCCTTTTACTAAAATACTGGCACCAATTAATGGCTCTCCAACATCATCCGTCACAGTACCTGTTATAGTTCTTTGTGCTATAACAGAACCGCATAGGAACAAAAACATTCCCAAAACTAGTGAAAGTTTTTTCATACGAATCCGATTTTATTTGAAAAAATTATTAAAACTAATTATAGCTGTGAATAAAGGATCAAAGCTAGTAAAAGAAAGTCTATTTTTTACAAAATAATCTTAACTTTTTATTAACTAAGTCCATACACTAAACATTTTTTTTCTGCATTATGCTGCCTATGGAAAAAAAATTGATATAGGCATATTTCCTTATATAATATAAAAATCAAAATATAATTTCATTTTTTATTATAAAAAAAGAATTTTAAACACATAAGTAAGCATATGAAAGAATAATCCAATTAAAATTTTGCTTAAAATATTAACAAAATACGCTATTTCTTTTTGCTGTAATGTGGAAAACAAAAGTATAAACTCTTAAAAATTTAACATGCGCAGAGAGCGAAAATTCGCTTAAATCTGCTCGTTTAATCCAATTTTTGCCTCCTGTTTCCTCTAAATTATCTACTTATTTGCATGCTTTTAAGTAAGATTTTACCGTCTTTTTCAGACCATAGTACAGTGCATCCGTGATCAATGCATGCCCAATAGAAACTTCTTTAACGTTTTCTACTTGTTTTAAAAAGTAAGGTAAATTGTCTAAGTTAAGATCATGCCCTGCATTAATACCGATATCTAATTGGGTCGCCAATTTGGCACATTTAACAAAAGGGGTAACTGCTTTTTTTCGAGCTCTCCGAAAATTATGCGCGTAGGGACCTGTATAAAACTCAATTCGATCTGTGCCCACTAGTTTTGCTCCTTCTATCATTTTTTCCACTGGGTCAATAAAAATAGAGGTTCGAATGCCCGCTTCTTTTAATTGAGCAATGACATCCGTTAAGAATGCTTTATGCTTAATGGTATCCCAGCCAGCATCTGAGGTCAATGCATCAGGCGAGTCGGGTACCAATGTGCATTGGTCTGGACGATGCTTCATGACCAATTCTAAGAATTTAGGAATAGGATTGCCCTCTACATTAAATTCTGTTTTAACGATTTTTTTTAAGGCTGGAACATCCGCATATCTTGCATGTCGCTGATCTGGACGAGGATGAATCGTTATTCCTTGAGCACCAAAAGCTTCGCAGTCTTTGGCCACTTGTACTAAATCAGGAAAGTTGGCCCCTCTTGAATTTCTTATTAAGGCAACTTTATTGATATTTACACTTAGTCTGGTCATTTATTAATATTTTAAATGTTGGAGACACAAGAGAAGTAGTATTGAACACTGAGGCACTGAGGCACGGAGAAGAACCTATTAACTCTTTGTGCTCCGTGCCTCTGTGTTCATTATTGTCAACATCTAATTAGGCCTCTCTATCTCCCAAACCGCAAAAGTAAATAAATAATATGGAGCTTAAACAACCGAAGCCTTTGCCACCTCCCATGGCTAATTCACCGATTATTCAATTATCCTTATTGTTTTTTCTGATTATTATTTGCTCAGGAATGGCAGGTGGACTGGTGCAATTAATTGGGCAATGGCTTGGATTTGATTATACGACGAGTACCACTACCCTATTACCTAGCTCTTCCATTGAAGAAAAAAATTTTATTCGTAGTAGTCTAGCAATCAGTCAAATAATGACTTTTTTAGTGCCTGCACTAATATTTATGTGGATGCTATACCATAGCAAGACTTGGCTACAATTGAGACTGTCAAATACCCCTACTATAAAAACGATGATGCTAGGTGGTCTGTTAATGGTCCTACTATTGCCCATTGTCCAATGGGTTTATTGGTTCAATCACCAATTACCTTTACCAGAATGGGCTATTCAGCAAGAATCATTGATTAATAATATTATTAATAGCTTGTTACAAGTCTCTGTTACTTATGAATTAGTGATGAATCTAATAGTAATCGCCGTATTGCCAGCTTTGGGAGAGGAATTTGTTTTCCGAGGAGTGATACAGCAAAAAATGGCGGAACAAATATCTGCACATGGGGCTATTTGGCTAACAGCTATTTTGTTTAGCGCCATTCATTTACAATTTCAGGGATTCCTGCCTAGAATGTTATTAGGGGCAGTACTAGGCTATTTGTTTTATTGGTCTAAGAATTTATGGGTCCCCATTTTTGCGCATTTTGTTTTTAATGCTAGTCAGCTTATCATACAGTATAGGTGGCCGAGTGATTTGGAGGTTATAGAGCCTCCTTCTTTTTTGATTACGATGGGGGCTGTTGTGCTTAGTTTTCTTATTGCTTTGCAATTGAGCAGGGAGGCTTATCTAAGTGTTGACAGGGATGAACACTGAGACACGGAGGCACAGAGTTAAGTGTTTGTTTATACTCTGTGTACTCAGTGACTCAGTGTTCATTATTGTCAACATCTAATAAAAATTCCCAACCTCTCACTCCATGATAGCCACCACTCGAGCAGGCGCGGCAGAAGCACCGACAATTTTAAGCGGAAAAACAGCGACCTTAAAACCACTGGGAGGTAAGGATTTTAAATTTGTCAACTGTTCCATATGGCAGTATTCTTTTTCTTGGCCCACCAAATGAGCTGCCCAAAAGGCAGATTTATTATCTGTTTTCTTAGCTTGTTCAATTTGATATTTTAAAGGTAAGTCCCAACCCCACTGATCGATGCCCATCACCTTAATTCCCTGATCTATAAGCCAATGCGTAGCCGCTGCACTCATACCCGTACCTCTATCTGGAAACTCCTTGGTTCCCATAAATTGATCTCTATCTGTCCGGATTAATACAATCTGACCTGGCAGTAGGGTAAGATCATTCTTGTCCAAATCCATTTCTAAATCCTCAATAGTAATCGGATCAAAATCTGCTTTATGGCTCATGTCGATTACTATGCCATCCCCATAGCACCAGTCCAAAGGAATTTCATCAATCGTTTTAGCGCGCTCCCCATTTACGGTAGGTGTATAGTGCCAAGGCGCATCAATATGAGTAGTAGAATGAACCCCCATTTTCTGAATAGTATCATCTGCCCAACCAGTAAAGTTGTTGGGGAATAGCTTTAAAGGCAAGCCAAGAAACCGAATTAGCCATTTTGCCTTGCGATGTGGCTTATGTTTTATCTTAACTTTCATAAACCAAGGGTCATTGGCATTGTATTGGATTGGTTTAGATAAGTCTATAATGGTAGGCATAGCAGTATAAGTTGTTTCGAAAACTCAAAAAAGAAGCTAAATATAGTAATACACTACTGGACATTGTTTAGAACAGAGAATAGAGAGCAAGAGAATAGAGACAGATTGCGTTTTAAAACAACGAAATTTCGTCGTTCTCTGATCGAAATACGTCTCTACTCTCTCTTCTCTGCTCTCTGTTCTAAACAATGTCCAGCAGTGCAATATAGTAAAGAGAAACGGCTATATTTATCTAATAATCAAAAAATTAGATAAAATTCTGGCATAGAAAGGAAAAATGTTTCTATATTTCCCCCTAACAATACATCAATCAGAGAACTACACTCGATATTTAGAGAAAACTATACACGTTAGCAAATCGTGTTTTCAATTACACAACAACCTTATTTTTTGCTGGTCAAACTTGGAACTTGACCATTCCCAACAAAGTTTTGCCTCGATACTTTACGCATATTTTTAATATATTGCGTACTGAGTAACGGTTAACGTATAATTCGTTCTAATAGTGAACGAAGTATCAGCCTGTTATGAAATCCTCTAGCTTATTTATCGAAATAGGTAGAGTGCTTTCATCACGATTATTTTGAAACGAATATCAATACATCTAATGAGACCCATTTCTTGGTTATTTCTTATCCTATTACTTATTTGGTTACTAACAATGAGTTATTGTCATAGTACCATGTGTAATTGTGGACCAATAGGTGCTGCCGCTACGGGAGTTGTACCTGTTACAGAAGACACAAATCCATTGCGTTCAATTTCTATATCTGACGCAGATAAAGACTTTAATACGTCTCTATACGATAACTTACTCTTTGCTCAGTCTGATTGCATGTATGAATCACCTATTTCTGATTCTTTAAACATCGTATTTCAGTCATTAGCCGATCATCTTCAAACAAACAATGATCGAATACTATTACTGACTGGTCAATACCAAAATTCGGAAACGAATAATTGCACAGGAGATGATTTAGGTATGGCGAGAGCAGAAAGTGTCCGACAATTATTAGTCGATAAAGGCGTAGAAAGTGCTCAAATTCGTTTAGCATCTAGTGAGGAAGCTTTAGTAGATTTAGTAGATGACAAAATAATGGGCGGTGTAGCTTATAGTTTTATTAATGGCGATTTAACAGATGTGGAGCAGCGTCTTCGAGAATCTAACATTACACTATATTTTGGTACCAACGATGAAAACATTTCACTCGATGCGGAACAAGAACAGTATTTTGATGATTTGAAGTACTTGCTAAGTCGTAATTCTGATGTCCAAGCTTTAGTCACTGGACATACAGACGATGAAGGCTCTTCCTCTGGTAACAGACGACTCAGCACAAAAAGAGCAGAAACCGTCAGAGATTTTATGATAGATCGAGGTATTCTTATAGATCAGATTGTAACAAAAGGGATGGGACCAGACGAGCCTATTGCTAATAACAATACTGCGGAAGGACGTGCTCAGAATCGAAGAGTGGAAATCACGATACAATAGATTCTAAATAATTTAAAGAAATAAGTCAGTAGCGGAACTGCTCACTGATAGAATAATCTTGGCAATTGTAGATGTCAAGTTATCCAAAATAAAAATATCTAATAAAATATAATAATATGAGTCTCTGCACACTTTGGCCACTTTTGACAGGATTAGGTGCTTTCCTTCTTGGCTGGTTATTTTTTAGAAGTATATATAAAGCGAAAATTGATTCCTTAACAGAAGCAAATCTTAAGCTTACTCGGGAAATTGCAACACTAAAGGGTAATTACCAAAATGTGGAGAAGGAATACAGTAGCTATAAACTCCGATCAGATGATGATTTAAAAATATGGAAGGATAAGCATAGCCAACTTTCGCTACAGTATACTGATCTTGAGAGAAAGCTAAGAAATGCACCTGTAGCTCTAGCTGCTGCAGATCAAGGAACACAGCAAGAGATTATTGAAGTAGAAAAGATCGTAGAAGTCATTAAGGAAGTAGAGGTCATCAAGGAGGTGGAAGTGATCAAGGAAGTAGAAAAGATTGTAGAAGTACCTGTAGAAAGATCTATCCAAAGATTAGTAGAAGTACCAACAGAAATAATCAAAGAAGTAGAGAAGATCATAGAAATAGAACGAAAAGTGGAAGTGCCTGTAGAAGTGATCAGAGAGGTAGAGGTCATCAAGGAAGTAGAGGTGATTAAAGAAGTACCTGTAGAAAGAATTGTGGAAGTAGAAAAGATCGTAGAAGTGCCTGTAGAATTCATCAAAGAGGTGGAGGTAATTAAAGAGATAGAAGTAATTAGAGAAGTGCCTGTAGAAGTGATTAAAGAAGTAGAAAGAATTGTAGAGGTAGAAAAGATTGTGGAAGTAGAGAAGATTGTGGAGGTACCTGTAGAAGTGATTAAAGAAGTAATCAAAGAGATAGAAGTAATAGAAGAAGTGAAAGTGCCTGTTGAGGTCATTACAGAAGTAGAAAAGATCGTCGAAGTGCCTGTGGAAGTCATTAAGGAAGTAGAGGTCATCAAAGAAGTCGAAAAAATTGTAGAGGTCATTGTAGAAGTAGAAAAGATCGTTGAAGTTCCTGTGGAAGTCATTCAGGAAGTAGAGGTTATCAAAGAAGTGGAAAAAATTGTAGAGGTCGTTGTAGAAGTAGAAGTTGAAAAATTAGTTGAAATACCTGTAGAAATCATTCAGGAAGTAGAGGTAGTTAGAGAGGTAGAAAAGATCGTCGAAGTCGAAAAAATTGTCGAAGTCGAAAAACTAGTAGAAGTACCTGTAGAGATCATTCAAGAGGTAGAAGTTATTAAAGAAGTTGAAAAAATTGTAGAAGTCCCTGTAGAGGTGATCAAAGAGGTGGAAAAAATTGTGGAAGTAATACAAGAGGTAGAGGTCATCAAAGAAGTAGAGGTCATTAAGGAGGTGGAAATTGAAAAGCTAGTAGAGATTCCTGTTGAAGTAATCAAAGAAATAGAGATTGAGAAAATTGTAGAGGTGCCAGTAGAAGTAATTAAAGAAGTAGAAGTCATTCAAGAAATAGAAATTATTCAGGAAGTAGAAGTTCCGGTAGAGGTAGTTAGAGAAGTGGAAATCGAAAAACTAATCGAAGTTCCGGTTGAAGTAATTAAAGAGGTGGAAGTGATTGTGGAAGTGGAAAAATTAATCGAAGTTCCAGTAGAGGTGATTAAAGAAGTGGAAGTCATCAAGGAAGTCGAAGTAATTAAAGAAGTAGAGGTCATCAAGGAAGTCGAAGTCGAAAAATTAGTCGAAGTTCCGGTTGAAGTGATTAAAGAAGTAGAGGTCATCAAGGAAGTCGAAGTTGAAAAATTAATCGAAGTCCCAGTCGAAGTGATTAAAGAAGTGGAAGTCATCAAGGAAGTCGAGGTTGAAAAATTAATCGAAGTCCCGGTCGAAGTGATTAAAGAAGTGGAAGTCATCAAGGAAGTCGAAGT
>CALJIY010000112.1 GCA_937973945.1 uncultured Saprospiraceae bacterium
CGATCCACGAATGCTATTAATGTCATTTCTGGTATTACTATTTTGGGCTTATCTATAGGTACGGCAGCCTTGATATTAGTGCTTTCTGTTTTTAATGGGTTAGAAGATTTAATTTCTAGTATGGTAGATTCTTTCAATCCCGATGTGAAAGTAGCCACCTTGCAAGGAAAAGTATTTTCTGTAGACCCAGAGCAGTTGGCAATTATTAAGCAAATAGATGGTATTGCATATGTCTCTCAAACAATAGAAGAGATTGCCTTTTTCCAATACAAGAACAGTCAAGATGTAGGAATGCTAAAAGGGGTAGATAAGGATTTTCATCAAGTGACTCAAATAGATTCGTCTCTATTTGAAGGGAAATACCAATTAAGTGAAGAAAATAGTAACTATGTGATTTTAGGAAGTGGAATGCGCCGAAAGCTAGGGGTAAATATTGATGATCCTTTTAACTCTCTTAAGGTGTACATGGCAAAACGGAAGAATTCTTTGTCTAAGCCATTTCGCCAATTATATGCAGTCCCAAAAGCGACCTTTAATATTCAAGCGGACTATGATAATCAATACGTACTTTCTTCTCTTTCTTTTGCTAGAAAATTATTAGATTATAAGACGGAGGTTAGTGCGCTAGAAATTAAATTAGAGCAAGATGCTAACGAAGCAGCGGTAGTTGCAGCTATTAAGGATGTTATGGGGCCAAAATATTCCGTTAAAAACCGGTACGAACAAGACGAGGCATTTAACAAAATTATGAATGTAGAGAAATGGATGAGCTATGCTATTTTATGCTTGACATTACTACTGGTAGCCTTTAATATGATAGGTGCGTTGTGGATGATTGTTCTGGACAAGAAAAAAGACATATCTATTCTTAAATCTATGGGTGCAACGGATACAACGGTTCGAAATATTTTTTTAAATGAAGGCTTATTATTGTCTTTATTAGGAATGGGGATAGGGTTTACGATTGCGATAATTTTTTACCTCTTACAGAAGACTTTTGGTATTATTCCTAGCCCAGGATTTATAGTAGAGTCTTATCCTATTACGATGCATTTTACAGACTTTGTTGTGGTAGCTATTACGGTCTTAGTGGTAGGTTTAGTTGCTTCTATCGCTCCGGCTTTAAAGGCAGCTAGTATTCCTGCTATTTTGAGGGAAGGGTAGTAACTAAAAAAAGGTCTCGATATAGTATCGAGACCTTTTTTAAATATGGTAACCAAAAAGTTAGTGGTGTAATCGTTTTGTACTAAATCAGATTATTACCGACTAAGTAATTCAGCCGCTTTTTTAGAACCCAAAGCTGCTGCTTTTTTCCAATCACTTTTAAAACCTTTCTTACCAGCTTTTTTGAGTGCTATCCCTCTGTAAAGTAATCCGTCAGGACCAACAGCTTTACCTCCTTCTGTTTCAATATTCATGGCCTCATTAAAAGCAACAACGGCTTCTTTGTAATCTTCTAATTCTAAAAGTGCTTTACCATACTTGTTAAAGACTTCTTTTCTCCATCTAAAATTAGGATCGTCTGCTGTGAAATTTCTTTTAGAAAAGAATTTAAAATCTTCAGCAGCACCTTTATAGTCTCCTAATTTCATTAAACAATTTCCCTTAAGACGACGTGCTTTCCAATAAACAGTTTGTAAAGGAATAGATCGTTTAACAGTTTTATCTAGATCAGCGACTGCCTTCTCTAGATCCTTGTTTAATAAATGAATAGCGGCTCGACCAAAGTAGGCGTCAGGATTGTTGTCATAAATATTGATGCTCTTTGTGAAATCATAAAGGGCATCCTTATAATTTTTCAATCTGAAGTTAATTTGGCCTCTTCGTTCGTAAGCTTGCGCGTGGCGCTCATACTTTGAGATAGCCTTATTAAGGGCTTCTATGGCTTCGTTTTCTTTCCCTTTTTCCTTGATTAGCTCTCTACCTTTCAGAAATGCCTGAACGGCAATTTTATCACTGTGTGGTTCTATGATATGGCTTTCGATGATTTTTCCATCGATCAGCCATGCGCTTAAAGAACCTGCAACAGCGTACTGGGCAAGATACTGGAACAGACTAATGGTTGTTTTCCATTTCTTTTCTGTTCCATAGATAACTACTCTAGGAAGGTTTAAACAAAACTCTTCTGGAACGAACATTTCTTCTGCACTAAGAAGAAGGTCCTTTTTGTAGTAAGTGTCCAATCGGCGTTCATACATTTGAAACACCTTTTGGTAGCTTTTAAGACTGCCAAATTCGAGGCTGCCTTTAAAGATAATTTTGAAATTTTTTACATTGGTCACCATGACAAATACTGCTTTATTGATTGATGTTATTTACATATTTTCTTATTGAGTCAGTTGTTAATGCTATTCTATAAAAGAATAATCGTATAGCACAACCATCTTTACCAAGATAACTTGGTAGGAGTATACTTTTGTCTAGCGTATAAAGTACTTACTGTAATTATGCCTTTAAAAATTCTCACTATGAAAAGTGATAAGGGTTGGCTTTAATGAATTACAATCTAGTTCTCTCGGTATGTATGTTCAGTTATTAAGAACTTGTCCTTGGAATTGACTTAGTATGTTTTCTTTAATTTTGGGTATATGTGTAGGGACAAGGTTTAGGCTAGTTTTTTGCACAGTTAACAAATTTACAAAAAAAAATGAAATAAACAAAATTTCTTCTAAATTTTAAATTCATAAGTCGTTATAAATCAGATAGAAAGGGGAGAGTTCCTAGAATTCGGTAGAACTCTTTGAGCGAAAGAGTTAGTTTTTATATTTGTTTTATACCATATTTATGTTATCTCTGTGTTGCATATTGTTATTTTGACTTTTGAAGTATATCCGATTCCCTTGTTTTAGCTGATTACTATATTTTTAGGATTAAAACAATATTTAATGGGTTTAAAAAGCAATAAATTAAATACCTATTAATCTGTAATAGATTAGATTATGAATGATGATTTAATTTTATATTAAATAAAAATGGTAATTTTATTTTCTTCGTATTAAAAAATATATATATCGCTTTTATTTTGATTTAGTTGTAATTGCATATGTAAACAAAATATAATTTCATTATTTGGCGCTAATATGGAATATAATTTACATAAAGAAAGTACCGATTTAGACTAATCGCTTACTAATCCTCACCTTAAAATTCCAAAAACACATTTATTCACCTTAGCATTAGAATTTTTTTAAAAAAAAGAAAAAATTCAAATTGATTTAATACACAGCATTAATTTCTTTAGAAAATGAAAGTTGTCTAAGAAGTTGTTGCTAACTTTGGTTCTCGGAAAAATACCTTTAAGAATGATTCTTTGAAAACATCAAAGAGCGTAAAATTTTATACATGAATCGAACACTGTGTTTTTATTTTATTTTATGTTTATTTTTAGCTGCTTGTTCTTCTGATACAAAAGAAACAGCTAAGCTTCAATCAGATGGTAAAGTCTCCATAATGGTTTTTGAACAAGAACTAAAAAAAGCCAATGCCCCTCAATTGATTGATGTGCGAACACCAGAGGAGTTTGCTAAAGGACATTTAAAGGAGGCAAAGAATATAAATTTTAACGCAGCTGATTTTGAAAACCAAATCAGTCAACTTGATAAAAATCAACCTGCTTTCATTTATTGCCATTCAGGAGGGAGAAGTGGGAAAGCATATAAAAAAATGAAAGCACAAGGATTTACTAAAGTTTATGATATGGAAGGAGGGTATAGCGCTTATAGTAAGAAATAGTAGAAAGGAGTGTGAGGTAGGGAAAGACTCTGTGTCATTGCCTGAGAAAATCATACATCATACATCAGCATTCATACATCATAAATCTGTTAAGTACGGCAAGACCAGACTGATTTATGATGTAAAATATAAGATTTATGATTTAAGATTTTCTCACACAGTCCAAATACTAGGATAAAATCAGTCGGTAAATACAAATTGCCTAAAACTATTATCAAGAAACATGTTTGGAATTCAAAATATAGAATTTGTCAATCCAGAGTTATTATTATTGCTGTTACTGATACCAGCTATCGCTGCCTGGTTCTTTGTGAAAAAGAAGGACCAACATGTATCCATAAAAATGTCCAATCTAGAATCTATAGCGAATACCTCCACGATTAGAAGTACGCTTAGAAGATACTTACCCTTGTTAAGAGCTTTGGCTTTGTCGGCATTAGTGATTGCACTAGCTCGACCTCGCCAAACCTTAAAGGAAGAGGATATAAAAGCAGAGGGTATTGATATTTGTTTGGTCATGGATTTATCGAGTAGTATGCTCGCCCAAGATTTTAAGCCAGATCGCTTAGAAGTAAGTAAGCGAGTAGCATCAGATTTTGTTTCTAAAAGAGAACACGATCGAATTGGGCTATCTGTTTTTTCAGGAGAAGCATTCACGCAATGCCCCTTGACCACAGATCATCGAGTAGTCAAAGAATTTTTAGCAGGTTTGAGATGTGGCTTATTAGAAGATGGAACGGCTATTGGTATGGGCTTAGCGACTGCCGTAAACCGTTTGAAGGAAAGTGAATCTAAGAGTAAAGTAGTTATACTACTAACGGATGGAGTAAACAACGCAGGCTATATTAAACCATTGACTGCATCTGAAATAGCAAGAGAATTTGCGGTAAAAGTATACACGATTGGTGTTGGTTCTACTGGCGATGCCTTAACGCCTGTTAGTCGACGTAGTGATGGCAAATACATATTCGGCTTAGCGCGCGTAGAAATAGATGAAGAACTATTAGCAGAAATCGCTACTATGACGGGTGGAAAATATTTTAGAGCTACCTCGGCAGAAAGCTTAGAACGAATTTATGCAGAAATTGACCAATTGGAAAAGACGGAGATAGAAGTGACGACGCTTAAAAGATATAGTGAAGAGTTTCACCACTTTGCGCTATGGGGCTTGATTTTATTGGTGATAGAATTGTTTTTGCGGTATACGGTATTTAAGACGATACCTTAGATTTATTGTAAATACTTTGGGCAAAATTATCCAAAGCTAAAGAGTAGACTTATTTACCACGGATTCACGGATTACAAATGTTTACTCAATCTAATCCGTGAATCCGTGATAAAAAAGAATCTAAACATATTTATGCTAGCGGTTAGTTCTCCATATTTTATTAACTCAATTCATATCATTGCAACAATACCTAAAAACAATAAGCTACTTCCTACTTATTTACATATTCCTAACTGCCTGCGCCCAGCAGCAAGCCCTATCTGGTGGAGAAAAAGACGAAGATCCACCCAAAATTGATGAATCGGTATCCACCCCCAATAATCAAACGAACTTTGAAAAGCAAACAATTGAATTCGTTTTTGATGAATATATCCAACTACAAAATGCGCTTAAATTGGTCGTTGTTTCTCCGCCTTTAGAACGTATTCCTACCATCACGACTAAGTTAAAAAAGCTACAATTCAAATTTGCAGAAGAAGAGGTACTCAAAGAAGATGCTACCTATTCTATTAATTTTGGAGATGCGGTAAAAGATCTAACAGAGGGCAATCCGGTGCCTGATTTTAAATTTGTTTTTTCTACTGGGGATTTCATTGATTCTTTAAAAATGGAAGGAACGATAGTAGATGCATTGACCGGTGAACCCGTAAAAGATGCTTTATATATGCTCTATAAGAATCTAGCAGATAGTGTGGTGCAAACGGAAAAGCCTCTTTATTTTGGTAAAACAAACAAAGAAGGAATTTTTACCATCGAAAATCTTAAAGCAGGTCAATACAAGGCCTTCGCTCTAGAAGATCAAGACTTAAATTATCTATATAATATTCCAACAGAACGGATTGGTTTTTCTCTGGATACATTACTAATAACAGATTCTACTGCAACCAAAATAGAAGCCGCTATTTTTGAACCCTATTCCTTAGTACTAAAACCTAAAGCAAATGTCAAGGAGTACGGCTTGGTGACTTTAGCATTTAAGCGCGATCCATTTGATGCCATTGTTGAATTGGAAGATGTTGGACAAACGAGTTTTATAGAAACCATTGGCGACACGATAAAGGTATGGTATCATACCCCTGATTCTATTGACTGGAATATTCTGGTGCATCGTGATACGATTACAGATACGATTGGGGTAAAAGCATTGGCCAAAAATCTGGCGCAGAAAAAGTTGAGCTTGCCACAGAAAAGACGCACTAAAAAAGGAAGTGGTGGTACACAACTTAATCCAATGAAGCCCATCAAATTGACTTTTAATCATCCTATTGTACAACTAGATACTAGTTTGATGTTTTTTAGAGAAGACTCGATTCAGGTGACAGAAGTTATTGATACGTTTAATCTTTCAGTAGATAGTACTTTTGTAGAGACAGCCTCAGATACGGTGATTTATATTTCTGCAAGTTTTGAAATCGACAGTGTAGACCAGCGTACAGTAGTGGTCAATTATCCCTGGAAGGAAACGCTGAAATATGAATTACAAATATTGCCAGGTGCTATCAAAGATTTATATAATCTGGAAAATGTAGATACTTTAAATAGAACCTACCTAGTAAAAGAGCAAAAAGATTTTGGGCGTATTAAATTGATGGCAAGCGAGATGGATAGCTTACAGCAATATCATTTTGAATTGCTCTTTAATAATAATGTGGTCATAGATTTTGAGGTGTCTGGAACGAGGACCTATGAACGAAAATTTGAAGGCTTACCCCCAGGGAAATATTCTATTAAGGTGATTGAAGATTTAAATGCAAATGGGCGATGGGATTCGGGAGACTATTATAAAAAATTACAACCAGAAAGAATTTCTACGGCAGAATTAGAAGAATTGAAAGCGAATTGGGAAGTAGAAGCGGAAGTGAAAGTCAAATTTTAAACTGCAATTGTCATTTCTTTTAAATCATCGGACAATGCCAAACGTACCTTTTAATAAATCTTCACTTCCATCTAAATATTGTACCTCCGCATACCAGATAAAAATACCAAGAGAAAAAATTTGTCCTTGATAATCACCTTTCCAACCAACAGAAGGATCATTAACTGCTGTATTTTGTCGTTCAAAAACCAGATTACCCCAACGGTCAAAAATTCGGAAATTAGTAAGTATCGCATTCGTTCCTTGTAGAAAGAAAACATCGTTATACCCGTCTCCATTAGGGCTAAAAGCGGTAGGTGCATAAATATCTTTTTCTTTTTGGACTTCGATCACTATTTCATCGGAAGTTTGGCAATCTTTATCGTCTGTAATTTCTAAGGTAATTGTAGATCGATCTAAGACTCTAATAGCTGGATTTGGACAACGAGTACAACTAAATATGGAGGCATCTTCCGCTAGCCAATTATATCGAATGATAGAATCTGCATTTGATTCATAAGGCAAAGTGAACGTTTCACCAGTTGCCCGCAATAAGTCCTCGCCTAAATCAACAAAAATGCTGGCTTGATCAAAGTCAACTGCTACGTCTACAGAGAAAGTTTCACATTCTGTTTCCATCATTACATTATAGCTACCTAACCTATCTACTTCAAGTGTAGCTTCAGTAGACCCGTCACTCCAAAGATAATTTTTAGCGTTTGATATAGGCGCAAAAATAGTGGCTAGGGTATTATCACAGTTATAAACAATACTATCAGGGAAATCAGGATTTGCTGCGTCAAGAACTATCAATTCATTGGAATCATCAACAAGGCTTGTAGTCAAATCGTCTGAAACCATAGCAGGATTTAATGCCAGTGGCAAACCATTTAAATGAGCTTGAGAAGAAAATGTTCCGTCAACATCGGCTGCAACCACGGCCGTTACTTTTATGGTGTGGACATCTGCCATTAGAATAAAAACATTGGATAAATCAAGAATATTAGTACCTACGCCGCTGTTAATGATGGCATCAAATTTATTAAGCGGATTACCCAAATCTATATCCGTAATAGTCAGTATGTCGGGTAAGGTATCGATTAAACTAAGTTCTGATCTAGGCCCCCCACTGACATTCAAAAATGAATATTCAATAAGTACTTCTTGACACGGAATCGTTTCCTTCGGACTGATGTTTTTAAAGAAATCAAATCTATAGGGACATGCACAAGCATCTGAATCTATCGCCAGTGATCCTTCTTGCAAAAAAGATACTTCACTATTGACTTTATTAATGGAGTAAAAATTTTGACTGATTCCAGGAGTCCTGGATCCGTAACTATATAAGTTGAAAGATTGATCAAAGAAAAGGGACGTAAATGTTTCTGGTAATTCAGGAAATTGGTAATTACTTACGATCCCAAAGTCCACATTGACAATTTTATTACTTCCACTATCAAAACCGAAAAAAGCACCATCTCTAGGATTAATCGCCATATCTTGAATAGTAGAATTAATGGTCCCTTCAAATTCTACGGCAGTCGCAACTACGTCTTTTAGGTTGATCGCATAATATGCGACATCTTTTTGCGTAACGGAAGATCGGCCTGCTACAAATAAATCTTTTCCTTCTGGAAATACAGCGCCTGCATGGTATTGTAATGTAGTGTCTAATCCGATAGGTCGACCTAAATTAGCAATCTCCCCCAAAGCGTTGATCTTTAATAAGTCATGGGTAATAAAATCAAGTGCATATATCATTTCATCTACCACACTATACCCAATACATCTAATTTGGTAATCCAAAATATTACTAAAAATGGGTTCTACTTCCTGTATCCCGTTTGCTTCTGTCACCTGCATGCGATACAAGCTAGTCCCTGAAGAACTATAGGTAGCTAGATAAGCCGAATTGTCACAATCAAATCCTTGACCAAAACTCCACAATGGAATCAGGAGCAATAAAGAGAATAATAGATTTAATTGTAATTGATTTTTCAATTGTTGTTTTATTTAGGCAAACTCTTCTATATATCAATTGGTTATCAACAAGGTAAATAAAAAAATCTACATTTTGTTTTGTTTATTTTTAGGCGAAAAGTTGTTGGATCTTTTTGATTTATTAGATTTTAAAAATTATAGCCTAAATCTGGAGGTCGATTTTTTAGCTTAAAGGAAGATATTAAATTACCTAAGAAGGAGGGAATAGGAAGGGATGTTTGCTTTTAGTATTTTAATACAGTTTATAATAGTTCTGTGTAGTTTTTTCACGCAGAGAACGCAGAACATACTCTGCGCCCTCTGCGTGAATTAAACTTCAACTAATGGAGTGTCAAAAAATATTTTAAAATAAAATCAATCCTCCAAAGCCTTATCAATTAAAAACAATAAATGTTCTCGATGCGCCTTTGTTTCTAACTGCTTAGCCTTACTTGCCTTTACCATTTTTTTAATCTGCTTGATTTCATAGAGCATTGCTGATTTAGAGATATTATTATGATCTCCATTGGATAAGCCACTAATCAAACCTTTCGTGTACGTAATCTGCAAGTTCTGTCTAGCAGGATTGACGCTACCTTTTATATCTGCTTTAAAAATACCTGCCGTTGCATCAGATAACATTTCTGCTACCGAATAGCCATTGCCATAGTATCTAGTATTACTCATTCGCTTCAAGACCGTTGGACTCATAATATGCGCCAACAAGTACCGCTGATAAGCTCCGATACGTTCCAAGATTTTAGGATCTTCGGTCTCTCCCCAATGATCCCAACCTCTACGTTGTAGCTGTAAATAAGGATATAAATTTTTAGCAACCATAAATGCATTTGGACTAAAGCCGTGATCCACAATAGCTTGCATCGCTCGCTTTTGTTCCGCTCGACTAATAGGTGTAAAAGGCTTGACGCTAGTATCGTTTTGCCCTTTCATCGCTCGATCCACTTTTACGCCTCCAATATATCGAACGATGACATTTAGCGAACGGAAAGAACCCCATAATAAAGAACTATATCCCCGAACGAGTTCTTGGTAAGATTCTCCATCTGTGGTCAATTTATCCATGATTCTAGACATGGCGTCTTGGCAAATTTGGATGCGTTCTAAGCTATAGCCAATTGCATCACTACTCATATCCCACGTATTTACAGTTGGATCCATTCCAATACTCGGAGCTCTATGAGCATCGGCATCATTACCAAACATTAATTGAGATTCCGTAGAGCGGGCTAATAATTTTTCAATTCGCTCTTTTTCTGCAGCCGGATCTTTTAGAGCAGGTGTATAACTATGCTCAATCGCCCATCTGTCATAAGGTCCAGGTACTAAAGATTGATAGTTTCCTTGCTTAGAACGATCCACAGTAAGATTTAATGGATTGTAATCCATGACGGACCCTGTTAATCCTTCTTTCTCTGTTAAACTCTTATTATGTACTTGCTCTTTATCCCAAATTTGACTTGATTTAAAGTTATGACTCAGCCCTAAAGTATGACCTACTTCATGTAAGAGTAATTCAATAATTGTCTCTCGAACTAACTTTTGTGTTTCTACTTCGGAGAAATCATAAGCTTTAGCTATCTGTCTACCAAACTGTAATTTTTCTGCGGCGACATGATTTGCTTCGCACATTTTATTATGTCGATGATGGCGAGCTTGAGGAATAGTCTTTTCTTCAGCGATTAATTCTTCTAATGTTTTACCAGTATTGTTATATATTTTGTCGGTAGTTTGCATCCCTCTAACAAATACATAATCGAGCATAATATCTGCTCCTAGAATCTGTCCAGTACGAGGATTAACAAAACTTGGTCCCCATGCAGAACCCATGTAAGGTGCAGCTGTCCAACGCAATACATTATAGCGCAAATCCCCTGCATCCCAATCCGCATCATCAGGCTGTTGTTTGACAACCACCGCATTTTTAAAACCTGCTTTTTCAAAAGCTATATTCCATCGCTCTACGCCTTCTTTGATGATAGGCCTCAACTCGGTAGGTGTCGTGTTTTCCATCCAAAAAGTAATAGGTTCTACTGGTTCAGAGATAGCAGCATCTGGATTTTTCTTTTTCAAATGCCAGCGATGAATCATATCTCTATAAGGTGTAGGGCTTCCAGATATTTGATCTGTAACTTGCGTTAGAAAATAACCGACTCTAGGATCATCGTATCTAGGCTCGTAGTCATTATCAGGCATTGCGACGAAGCTATGCTGTAGTTGGATGCTACTATATCTTGGATCCGTAATAGTAGGCAAACCATAATTGGTAGGTGTAGAATTTTCATAGACATAGTCTACAATAATATCTGTGTTAGCAGGGTAGTTTTTAAGTTGATTAAATCTAGTCTTAGATTTACTCAAGCCCCCTTTTTTAAATGGATTTTTAGGGCCAGT
>CALJIY010000113.1 GCA_937973945.1 uncultured Saprospiraceae bacterium
CTTAATAGGTAAATGGATAAAGGAAAAATGAATATAAATAAAATGAACATAATAGCCATCTCTGATACTCACGGCAAACATCAAGATTTAGTAGTTCCCTCAGGAGATATATTAATACACGCAGGAGATGTCACCCAAAAAGGTACTAAAGAAGAAGTAATAGAATTTTTAGATTGGTTTAAAGAGCAGGCATGTACCCATAAAATTTTTATAGCAGGCAATCATGATTTCTATTTAGAAAAGGCAAGCAAAGAAGAGATCGCTGACTTGATCCCTAAAGGAATTACCTATTTAAATGATAGTGGAATTAAAATTGATGGTCTCTCTATTTGGGGTTCACCGATTACTCCTCGGTTTTATAATTGGGCATTTAATAGATACCGAGGTGCTAAAATAGAAAAGCATTGGGATTTAATTCCAGAAGGTACAGATGTTTTAGTGGTTCACGGTCCACCGCATGGGATACTAGATAAGACTCATTTTGGTGCGAACGTAGGTTGTGAGCGTTTAACCGAAGCCATTAAATTTATTCGTCCCAAAATAGCTATATTTGGACATATCCATGAAGATAGGGGAGTTCTTAAATGGCAGGAGACAACCTGCATTAATGCAGCAATTGTTGATTTACAATATAATGTTGTACATCAACCTTATATAGTGGAGGTAACTGGAGAATAGGGAGCCTTTAATAGAGATAGTTTTACAAATATAATTGTGTGAAAAGTTATTTTAAATGTAAATAGTAAGTTTTGCTTGGTCAACATCTAAGCGGGAGGCTCGACAAAAATACCGGAGGGATTATTTTTGTCTAGGGTTTTTGGTTCTTTTTTGCCAATGCAAAAAGAACAATATTTAATTTCAGAAAACTTTTTACATAGTGTACAAATTGATTAAAAATAGAATAACATGAATTACGAATCTTTTAAAGTAGAGATCCAGAATAACATTGCCCATGTAGCAATCAATCGTCCAAAAAAAGCGAATTCTTTTCATCAAAAAGCGTGGGAAGAATTAAAAGAAATTTTTGAAGGCTTTAGCTTCAATAAAGAGGTGAGGGTAGTGGTATTGAGTGGCGAAGGCAAATTATTTTGTGCAGGGATAGATGTATCGATGCTGATGGATATTGGCAATTTTGCGGCAAAGGGTTGCGAGGCAAGAAAGCGAGAGGCGTTTATTGACAATTTAAAATTTCTACAAGATTGCGTATCCTCTATCGAGAAATGCAAGAAACCAGTATTAGCGGCTATTCATGGAGGTTGCATTGGTGGAGGCGTAGATATTGTGAGTGCCTGCGATATGCGTTACTGTTCAGAAGATGCTTATTTCTGTGTAAAAGAAGTTGATATGGGTTTAGTGGCAGATATAGGAACAATGCAACGCTTACCCAAAATAGTTCCTTACGGCGTCGCTGCGGAGATGGCATATACTGGAAGAAAGGTCTATGGACCAGAAGCAAAATCAATTGGTTTGTCTAATCAAACTTATGCAAATAAGGAAGAGATGATGGAAGCGGTAATGGGCATCGCTGCCATGATTGCCTCTAAGTCGCCAGTGGTTATCAGAGGAACGAAACATATTTTGCAGCATACCAGAGATCATACGGTGAATGAAGGCTTACAATATATTCAAGCTTGGAATGCGGCTATGATTTATTCCGATGATTTGATGGAATCTTTTCAAGCGTTTATGCAGAAGCGGAAAGGAGTTTATCAGGGCTAGGAGATAGGTAGATGATTTTTTTAGAACACTGAGACGCAGAGCACACAGAGAAAACTTCATTTAACTCTGTGCGCTCGGTGACTCTGTGTTCATTATTGTCAACATCTGACAACATCGTGAGGTAGAGAGGTTCTAAAAAAAACTCCGTACCTCTCATTTATTCTCGTACATTGCAGCATGAAAGTTCTAATTCTCAGTGATTTAAACTGGCACGCCCACCTACGATCCATGACGGCAGAAGAGGTAACTTCCTTTGAAGAAAGCCAACTTCCTTTAGATCGCTACCACCGCATCAAAAGATATTTAGAAATAATCGTAGTGGAAAAAGCAGATATCGTATTGTTTGCAGGCGATGTGACAGGGGATGGTTTTTGTGGACATGGCTTCCAATATGCCTTTAGTTTATTGCTGACTTTATTAGAACGAAGACGCATTCCTTCTTTTTTTATTAGTGGCAATCACGACGAGCCAGCCAATTATGATACGGTAATCGAATTTACCAAAGACTATCAATACATTAGAGAAATATCCAACCAATCCATAGAGATAGCTGGACTGAAAATTTTGGGGATCAATTACGATTGCTCTAAATCCAAACGGCGTCTAAAAGCTTTTATTAAAAAGCATGAGCAAGAGCAGTATGATTTGTTACTGGCGCATAGTCAATTAAAGAGGCGAATTCGATTATTTGACTTACCCTGTCAATATATTATTACTGGGCATTACGATCGAAAATTATGTATGCATCGAGATACGGTATTTATAGCATTAGATAATGATTCAGAAGCAGTCTCTTATGCCATAATAGAAAAAAATGTAGGTCGAAGAGATTTAGTACATTTTAAGGTAAAAGAGAATGCCCAGACCATTTATCGTTTTACAGAAGAAACCTATCAATTGTTAGAAGGCAATCGCACGAATACTTTAGTATTGAATGAGCAGCGCACCTTAAATTTGGATCAAATAGAAGCAGCACCGATCAATCAGTTAGTCACAGATAAAGGAGACTATTTATATTTTAAATATCTACGAGGAGAGAATTATGTAAAGAGCTTAAATACGCTGTATAAGACCAAACAAAAAATACCTTTAAGCACTCAAGACCTACCTTTAACTCAGGTGGAAGACTTAGCAATTATTGATACGTATAAAATCTCGGAAAGTATGATTGTCGATTATTTGGGGAAGTATAAGTGAGAATGTATTTGACTTTGAATATATTATTAAAAATATTATATTTGCAAGTTGATAGATATACCATCATCACCCATGAACATTATCGAAACGCTAGAACATGACAAAGATCCTTCACCTACTGAATCTTTTTGTGCTATTGTGCTTAACACCACTTGCTGCACAAACCACCTTCACGCTCCCTTCTCTATCTGCCAATTGCGGCGAAACCATTCAAATACCCGTTACGGTTGAAAGTTTTGATAGCCTATTAGGTGTACAATTAACCCTAGAATGGGATGCAACCGTTTTAGAATATGTACCCGAGGCGGCGAATACTTCCTTCATTCCTGGTATTATTGCTGTGATTAATAATAGTAGTATCCAATTTACCTGGCAAGATAGCGTGGCTTTATCTCTGCTACCACAAGACACCTTATTTGTAATTTCCCTAAGGGTATTTAATGCGACCAATCCAGAAACGAGTATTGTCTTTTCCAATGACAAATCAGATATAGATATTATAGGTACCAATGGAACAATAGAGCCTATTTTAAATAATGGGACCATTAGTCTTTTAAGTAATACGATACCTGTAGCCATTAATTGTCAAGATACCGTTATTCAATATACGACTGCTACCTCTTGCGAAGTGGCTGGCATGTGGGCGACTCCAGCTTTTGAAAGTTGCACAGGGTCGGGGTCTTTCGTAATTTCTACCACTCATGATATAGGAACTATGTTTGGAATTGGAAGCCGAATGATTACTTATACGGCATCTGACGAGTTTGGGAATACCGGAACTTGCAGTTTTATCCATGTAGTTCAAGATACAATAGCACCTGTAATATCTAATTGTCCAGATAATTTAGAAGTTAACTTTTCAAAGGATGCGGGTTGTGATTTATCTGTCACTTGGAGCGCACCAGATGTGTTAGAGCGATGCTCTGCTTCAGATACAGAAGTGACTAGTAGCATGCAACCAGGTAGTTTTTTTCCAGTTGGAGTAACAATGGTTACCTATACGGCCACAGATGCGTCAGGCAATAGTAGCAGTGACTGTACCTTTGAAGTAGTGGTGACAGGATCAGATCCCATTACGTTTGATATACAACCCGAAAATGTAAGGCTTGATGCAGAGGTCGGATTATGTGGGGCTACCTATGATTGGGGAGGTCCTCCTTCTGCTGTTAGTGGTTGTGCACCAATTGAGTTGGTCAGTAATATACCACCGGGTAGTTTTTTTCCAGTAGGAACAACTGTGGTAGAATATGTCGCTACAGATGAAATAGAGCAAAGAGCGGTTTGGTCTTTCTCTGTGACCGTTGAGGATACCCAACCTTTATCCGTGAATTGTCCTACAGATATTATAGTGGGGGCGGATGGAACGGTTCAATTAGATAGCACAGAATTTCTTAGTAGCGTCAATGTAACATCTTGTGGCAATTACGAATTAAGCTTTGCAGATTTAAATGTAGTAGATAATTGTGCCTCTTCTATCCAAACAGAATTACTAGCTGGAAATATTAAAGATTTTACTTTAGGAGATACACAAATGGAATATGTAATAAGTAATGATTCAGGAGAGGAATTTACTTGTAGCTTTCAAGTAAGTATCATGGAGCAGCCTGCGGTCTTTGCCAATCGTTCTGAAGCATTGACATGCGTAGATACAGAAATACAACTATTAGCTATTGTAGATGTAGATGGCTTTTATGATTTATGGCAATGGCTAGGTCCAGCAGGATTTACCTCTACAGAAAAAGAGCCTACTATTTATTTAACACCAGAAAGAGCTGGATTATATAAAGTGGTTGCCACTTCTTCGATTAGCGGATGTTCGGCAGAAGCAGAAACGATGATAGAAGTATTAGGAGAAGAAGGGATACCTATGATCGAAACAGGAGAATTAATCGTTTGCGAAGGTGCTTCCCTTTTTCTAAGCACAACAGCTACACCAGGCGCAAGCTATACATGGACAGGACCAAATGATTTCACTTCTAATGAAGTAAGTATTAATATAGAGAATGCCCAAGCTCCACAAACAGGTAATTATGAATTGACTCGGACCGTAGATGGATGTACTTCTGCACCAGCCAATGCTCGTTTAATTGTATTATCTGAATTAATACTTGAGGATGATGCGATCGGATCAGTGATTAATACCACAACCGACTTTGATGTATTGAAGAATGATACGATAGCTTTGGATGCTCCTTTCACGGTTACAGTTACACCAGAAGCTACAAGTGGTACATTAGTTAATAATGGAGATGGCACATTCTCTTATACGCCTAATGAAGGTTTTACAGGCACGGAGCAGCTCTCCTATGAAGTTTGTTATGAAACCTGTGCAGACCTATGTGCTACTGGTATACTGAATATTCGTACAGAGCTAAGTGATGATCTATGTACGTATCCTTCCTATTTATCTCCTAATGGAGATGAGCAAAATGATCTGCTGATTCTTTCCTGTAATAGTAGTGATCCAGAAAGTGGAATTATTATTTTTAATCAATGGGGCGCAAAAATTTATGAATCCTTTCCTTACAATAATGATTGGGATGGTACTTATAAAGGGAAAGAGCTACCAGATGGCACGTACTTCTATATTTATAAAAATGCTAGAGATGATATGAATGCCATTAAGAATTGTTTGACGATTTTCAGGTAGAATCTTACCACGGATTCACGGATTACAAAAATGTATTTAGCCTAATCCGTGAATCCATGGTAAAAAATAACAACTCTTTTTAATTAAAAAACATCATTCTACATCTTTGAGATAAGCCCAAATTTTATTGTAATAAATTCCCGCCCACTCACCTTCTATTACTCATTCCCGTATCTTTACAACTATTTTTAAAGAACCTGCATCTATCACAATAGAAAGCTATACAGCAACTAACTCATGCATTTAATAGATACCCACACGCATATATATTTAGATCAATTTAAAGACGATCGGGAATTAATGATCAATCGAGCGATCGCTAATAATGTAAAAGAATTTTACTTGCCGAATATAGACAGTAATAGTATAGCGGATATGCTAGCACTCGAAGCAGCTTATCCAGAAAATTGCTATGCGATGATGGGTTTACATCCATGTTCTGTAAAAGAAGATTTTGAAAAAGAATTAGCCATCGTAGAAGAGTGGTTAGGAAAGCGACATTTTTGTGCAATAGGGGAGATAGGAATAGACCTTCACTGGGATATTACCTACATTGAAGAGCAAAAAGAAGCCTTTCGACGACAGATAAGATGGGCAATAGAACTGGATATTCCGATAGTGATCCATTCTCGAAAATCAACCCAAGAAGTCTTGGAAGTTTTAAGAGAAGAAAAGCATGAAAAATTAAGAGGCATTTTTCATTGTTTTGGTGGATCCGTGGAAGAAGCGGAAGCAATTATCGAGCAAGGCTTTTATTTAGGTATAGGCGGCGTACTAACATTTAAGAAGGCAGGATTAGATAAAACACTGGCTTCCATAGATTTGAAACATCTAGTTTTAGAGACGGATTCTCCGTATTTAGCACCTACCCCCTATAGAGGTAAGCGTAACGAGAGTGGATATGTACAATTAATTGCAGAAAAATTAGCATTGGTAAAAGGGGTGGAACTAGAAAAGATTACTGCTATTACTAGCCAAAACGCCAAAAATATTTTTGTTCACAGCGCAAAAAAATCACTTTTATTTGGTTAGACTAGGTGAATTGAATCTTATTTTCTACTTTAGTGCCATATTTTTATAATATGTCATTTTTAAATTCCCATAAAGAATTCGCATATTTTTTTGTTTTGTAGTAAGATTTTACAATTTTTGCATTTCTTGGGTAGCAATTTTCTTACAAGCGAAAAAGATCCTTGTGTTAAAAGCTGTATTTAAAATACTAATTGGTATTGAAAAGGTTCATCAATCCTACCTGACCGAATTCTATCGTATTATATCCGAATAATTGTACTTATATATCCTTTTACTAAAGAAGGAATGAAATATTATTAGAAAGAATAGAACATTCTTATCATTGGGATATATTTAGAAAATAGGATTTGGAGAATCCAACTGAATAAAGAACTAAGGGAGAGGTGTCCGAGTGGTTTAAGGAGCACGCCTGGAAAGCGTGTGTGCGCCAAAAGTGTACCGAGGGTTCGAATCCCTCTCTCTCCGCACGGAAATAAAAAATAAAATGGGAAGTAGTATAAATCATTGTTGTAGGATGATTTTAATTAAAGACCATTTTAGTTTTCATTTATACAAAGAAATTGTTTGGAATTTATTTTAAACAAGTTCAAGATTAAGATCATTGAGAAGCGAAGATTACGAACAACAATCACATCTTTTTGCTTTAAATGTCTTAGACACATTTTTTTTTAAAAAATTAACTTTAAACATTAGCAAAATTTATTGAACTATGCGAAAAATTTTAGCTCTATTGCTCGTATTCGGTGTTGCCTCATTCAATGGTGCAATCGAAATGTTTGCTCAGGAAGCAGAGGCTTCTGGATTTCAAACATTAAAGCAAAAGTTTATCGAGGGAGACTGGCAGTTTATGAGTCTCGTATTGATCTGTGGAATCTTAGGATTAGCTTTTTGTATTGAGCGTATTATTACGTTAAACATTGCGTCTACTAACACAGACAAATTAATGGGTAAAATCAACGACAGCTTAGCTGCTGGTGATTTGGAAGGTGCAAAAGAAATTTGCAAGTCTACACCTGGCCCAACAGCAAGTGTCCTTTATGAAGGATTAAAGAGTGCAGCAGGTGGTCCTGAAGCAGTAGAAAAAGCAATCGTTTCTTACGGTGGTGTTCAAATGGGTCTTTTGGAAAAAGGATTAGTTTGGATTTCTTTATTTATTGCCATTGCACCGATGCTTGGTTTCATGGGTACAGTAATCGGTATGATTCAAGCCTTTGATAGAATTCAGGCAGTAGGTGACCTTTCTCCATCAGTCGTTGCAGGTGGTATTAAGGTAGCCTTATTGACAACAGTATTCGGTTTGATTACTGCTATTATTTTACAGATATTTTACAACTACATCGTTAACAAGATTGACGGTATCGTTGGCAAGATGGAGGAATCTTCTATTGCTTTAGTAGATGTAATGGCTGATAACAAAGTATTCAAGTAATTGAATATACTTGTGTTATTAGGTAAAGACATTTACTATGCCCACTAGTTTTATTGGGTAATAGATATCTCGTAATTAAAAGACTTTACAAATAAGTACAATTCGTACACCAAAATTGATTGTTGCTGCATCTAATAAGATGTATAGACTACATTAAAGCTGGTGTAAAGTCTAATAATAGATAAAACTATGTATAATTTTTTATCCAAAAATGGACAATTAGTTGCCTTTTTAATAGGCTTAGCTATTACAGCCATTTTCCTGTTCTCTGTTTTTTCTGGACTGTCAGGATTTAATGCCTTGGCGGAAGATCAAAGAGGAACAACAGATATTTTTAACTTCGGATTGTATGCTGCGGCTGGTTTAACAGCATTATGTGCTGTTATCGCATTGCTTTTTGGTTTATTTCAAACCTTATCTAATCCAAAAGGTGCAATTGCGGCAATCGCAGCAGTTATTGGTCTAGCTGTATTGTATTTTGCAGGACAATCACTAGCAGGTGCAGATTCCGCTGGTGTTGTCAGAACAATGGGCGAATTTAAAGTAACAGATGCTCAGGGTACTTTTATTAATGGAGCTATTGGAGGAGGCTTACTTTTGATAGGATTGGCTATGGCCGCTTTCATCTTATCCGAATTAAGAAACTTCTTTAAATAAAACCTAAAATACTATAAATATGGCAAGGACTAGCTCTAGAGATAGAATGAAGAATGAAATCAATGCGGGATCTATGGCAGATATTGCCTTCTTGTTATTGATCTTCTTCTTAGTTACGACAACTATTGACGTAGATAAAGGTATTTTCGTGAAGCTTCCACCATGGTCTGAAGAAGAGCCAGATATTACAAAATTGAAAAAACGAAATGTTCTTTCCGTTTTGGTAAATGCTCAGAATCAGTTATTGGTGAGAGGAGAACCTGCTGAGGTTGCGGATTTAAAAGATAGAACTAAAGAGTTCATAGCAAATCCGAGAAGACAGGAGGACCTTGCAGAAGCACCAAACAAAGCGATCATTTCCTTAAAGAATGATCGAGGTACTAATTACGAGACTTATCTTGGCGTTTATGATCAATTAAAGGCAGCCTACTCTGAACTTTGGGAGGAAGAATCTCAAAGAAAATATGGCAAACCTTATTCAGACGACTTGCCTTTGGCAATGCGTAAAGAAATTAGGTCAAAGTTTCCTTTAGTTATTTCTGAGGCAGAACCTACGAACTTCGGTGAGGAGTAATTTTGCTTTCTTAAGATAAAAAGAACACCAGCTATTTCTTTAACTGAAAAAAAGTAACATGGCTAAATTTAAGAAAAAAAGAGGTAAAGCCTCTCCAGAAGTATCTACCGCTTCTTTACCAGATATTATCTTTATGTTGTTATTCTTCTTTATGGTAACAACGGTATTAAGAGATGCGGAAAAGAAAGTAGTAGTGAGTGTTCCTAAGGCGTCAGAATTAACAAAGTTGGAGCAAAAATCATTGGTGCACCACATTTATGTTGGTAAACCAACAGAAAGATACCAATCATTGTATGGCACTAAGCCGAGAATGCAGTTGGGCGATAAGATCGCTAACAGTATGGGAGAAATTCCACTTTTCATTGAAAAGCACAAGGTGAAATTGTCAGAAGCACAGCACAATAGAATTACCTCTTCTTTAAGAGTTGATGGTGAGGTGACGATGGGTATCGTTCAAGATGTGAAAACGGCTTTGAGAAAAGCTAACCAACTTCGGGTAAATTATTCTGCTAAAACTATAGAGGAATAAATAATACTTTTAAAATATAAAAAAGGGATGGTGTCAACACTATCCCTTTTTTATTTTTAAAGAGTAGAGAAGTGAGAGCAAAGAATAGAGACATCTCTCACTTAAAATCGACAAAATTTGGTCTGTTGAATGAAATACGTCTCTTATCTCTACTCTCTGTTCTCTGCTCTAAAAATTAGCATTATTAATAAAAAAATATTACCTTTGCATCCGTTTTAGTACAAAAAGAAATAATAGTCATGAAAAAAGATATTCATCCAGAAGATTATCGTGTAGTAGTATTCCAAGATTTATCAGCGGATTACTCTTTTTTAACAAAGTCTTGTGCACCTACTAAGGATACCATTACTTGGGAAGATGGACAAGAATATCCTTTGATTAAATTAGAAATATCTAGCAAGTCTCACCCGTTCTATACAGGTAAGATGAAGTTTGTGGATACAGCAGGTCGTATTGATAAATTCAATAAGAAGTTTGCGAAGTTTTCAGAAAAGAATCCATCGGCTAGGGGAGAGGAAGAGTAATCTGCCTGACACTAATGGAAAAAGCCTCAATCAGCTACTGATTGGGGCTTTTTTTATTTAAAATAGGGCGGTATATTGCTTTTTTTGTAGAAATAGTACTATTTGAATAGAAATCGAGAAGCGTACTTCATACAAAAGCTTGACTGATCGGCAGCCAAACATATTTTTAAGCATACCATGACCAATATTATTTTATTTGATAGCGAAGTTAGAGATCAACTCTTACCATTTACTTTCACTCGTCCCATTGGAGAGATAAGAATAGGTATTCTAAAAATCCGAGAAAAATGGGAAAAGTGGTTGAATGGAACCGCTTCTTATATCACACAAGATTATTTGAAAGATAAGTTTCCCGTCAAAGTAGCGGTAGAAAACTATGTCATCAATGGATCTATCCTGCCTAATACGCCCTTGTGTCAGCTAATAAATAATCTAGAATTAAATGAGGCGCTATTGTCAAATGGAACGTTCATCGCTGCAAAGTTAGATCAGATTCAATTTGCTCATTTGATGAACGATGAAGAGATAGAAACATTAGTTGGATATGAAGTAGAGGAAACACCGTTGTATCGAATTGAAAATATATGGGATATCTTTAAGCTCAATGGAATTGCTATTGAAAGTGATTTCAAGCTATTGACGCGTGGGCGTAAATCTCAGCCTATAAGTGAGACGAATCGAGTATTAGGTAGAGATCAGGTTTTTTTGGAAGAAGGCGCCATCGTAGAGTGCTCTAATTTGAATGCTACCGAAGGACCAATATACATAGGCAAGCATGCAGAGGTAATGGAAGGTTGTTCGATTAGAGGCGGGTTTTCTTTGGGAGCGCATGCAACCGTTAAAATGAGTGCAGCTATATATGGTGGTACCACCATAGGACCGCACTGTAAAGCAGGAGGAGAGATTAAAAATGTGGTGATAATGGGCTATTCTAATAAAGCGCATGATGGTTATTTAGGTAACTCGGTAATAGGGGAGTGGTGCAATCTGGGAGCAGATACGAATAATTCCAATTTGAAGAATAATTACGCTAACGTTAAGGTATGGAATTACGACGTAGATGACTTTGTTGATTCAGGAGAATTATTCTGTGGCCTGTTTATGGGCGATCATTCTAAATGTGGTATCAATACCATGTTTAATACGGGTACTGTTGTTGGTGTACACACAAATATTTTTGGCGCAGGATTTCCTAAAAAGCATATTCCCTCTTTTACTTGGGGGGGGGTAGAAGGAAATGCTACCTATATATTAGATAAAGCCATGGAGGTAGGTAATAAAGTCTATACTCGTAGATCTTTAGCATTTGATGAAGTAGAACAAGCTCTGACAAATACTATCTTCCAACAAACGGCTAAATATCGCTTTTGGGAAGATAATACTATTAAAGAGCCTACGCCAGTCAAAGCATAATAATTGTTAAGTAGGCTTGACTAGGTACATTGTAATTTATGTTAAAGTATACTAAGTAACGACAAAAGAATAAAAATTGAAGATCCCCTTCTGGAAATACTATTTAAGTTATTTATTTGAATTCCATATAGAAAGTGCCCCAAGCGAAATAAATCCCCACTTGTATGTGAGTCTTAGAAAAGGTCGCTACCAATTATCTACGGCTAATGCCGTCTATTCTTACGCCGATTTATATACCAATTTTAAGCAGGCTTTTGAAAAAATAAATTTAGATCAACGTCAGATCGAAGACGTGCTAGTACTTGGTTTTGGATTGGGATCAATTCCTTATTTACTAGAAAAAACCTTCAAAAAAAAATATCACTATACAGCCGTAGAAATAGATGAAAATGTACTCTATTTAGCTAATAAATATGCTTTAGACGAGATAGCGTCGCCAATCTCCCTCCTTCCTACTGACGCCGCTATATTTGTTAGTTACTGCCAGGAACGATTCGATTTAATTTGTATGGATGTATTTTTAGATGATGAAATTCCTACTTATTTTGAGACAGAGGATTACCTAGAGCAACTAAAAGTCCTACTAAATCCTGAAGGTATCTTACTCTTCAATAAGTTAGCTTTGACAGAAGAGGATGTTACCAAATGCGAAGCGTTCCTGCCTATTTTTAAAAAAACCTTTCCCCAAGCCACTTATATTGATGTTCAAGGAAACTGGATTTTTGTTAATCGGGCGATTGGATAGTGACTGATCTCTTAGGCTAGATCCTCCATTCGACGAATATTATTTTGCAAAGTATCTGTTAATTTTCCGTAAGCTGATTGATTCATTTTGTTACTAATGAAGTATAGTATAGGTGTCATTATGACTATAAGGACAAGTGCCAGTAGTAAAAAATTAGGATCTTGAACAAACGCTGAAATAGATTTACCCTTATAATGATTGCTAATAAGCAGGCCTATGAAGGCAGCTATAGGGTAGACAGCTAATCCCCAATATTTTTCAAAATTTAAGGCATTTGTAATTAATTGATTTTGTTTTTTCATTAAAGGTAAAGTTTGGTCTGTGAAGTCTAAATGGGTATCCATTTTTCGATAGATCAAACCCATTACAACCAAGCCAATCATATAGATGGTCATGATAAGGCCCTGAATCATTAATAATTCTGGGCGATCCAAGCTACATAACATCCAAATGCCTCCTGCTACTAGAAAAAATAATATCCAGTATAATTTAAATTTTAAACGCTTTTTTAAAGTAGAAATAGTGGAATTAGATTCTTGATAAATCGCTTTCATAATCGTTTCTTTTTCTATTGGTGAATAATTAAATTTTTGTTGATGCAGCTGTTGCCATTCTTTAAGCAAGTCCATATTGTTCATTTTTGAGCTGTTCGATAATTTGTTTCTTCAGTCGATGCAGTTTGACGTTCATGTGGTTGACTTGTAAGCCCATGATGTCCGCAATTTCTGGATTTTTATATCCTTCTAAATGCAAAGTCATAATCATTCTATCTACCTCGTTTAGTTGCTTAACTAAATAATATAGTACTTCTGCTTGCTCTTTTTTTACAGTCGTATTATCTTCCATCAAGTTATTACCTGTTGATAATACATTATGCTTTTTTGCTTTTTTATTAAAGGTCAAAACAGTATTGAGACTTACCTTATACAACCAAGTGGCAAAGGTGGAATTTCCTTTAAAACGAGCAAATGATTTCCATGCTTGCAACAGAATTTCTTGGTGCAAGTCTCTTTTATCCTCTTCATCATCTACATATAAATTGATGATCTTGTAGATAATACCAGAATGTTGTTGAATTAAATGGACAAATTCATTTTCGCGATTTGTTGGCATTGATTACTTTAAACAACTTCAATTAATAACTTCAACACGTTAGTAGCGAAAGGAAAGAAAAAATTACAAGGCAGGTGATATTTTTTTGAATTAATTATCAATCTTTTTGATTGTCAGGTAGTTAATGCTTAAAGCATTAAGGGTGAATTGTTTTTGGCAGTAGTTCCCATTTTGTAAGTAGTGACGAACTTTTTATCCCGCAATTTCTCGTTTTAACTGTCGAGTTAAAACGAGAAATTGCGGGATAAAGCTACATCTAAATCTCCTCCACCGCCGTAATCGGCAACCAGCCCTGCTCCCCATTAGACAATTTAACTTTATACCAATCACCAATTTTATCCAATAAATGCACTTTAAGTCCTTCATGAATACTGATGAGTTTGGTGCTTTGCGGATCTGGACCATTCTTTAAATCAATCGCCGTTTCTAGTACAATAGCTTGCTGACTATTCGCTTCAAAGCTACCCTGACTACGAGCAGCAAAGAAAAAGATAATACTTAGGCCCAATAAGAGTAAACCTCCTATAAAGCCTTTCTTTTTTGCATTTCTCTCTGTCCCCAACAACCAAAGAATCAGCCCACCCACACTAGCACATATCGTTAATAAAGTCAAGATGCTCCAAGTAAGAGAAGAAAAAGTTTTATAAAAAGATTGCCACCATTTTTTTAAAAAGAAAGTACCTATCACATCTAGGTCATCAACTAATTGCTCTTGAACAATCGCCAAATTATAGGCTGCATCTGCATCGCTAGGGGCTACTTTTAGGACTCGTTCAAAATTTAATACCGCCTTTCCTAACTGCTTATTTTTCCAATAGGCATTCCCTAAGTTGTAGTACACTTCTGTAGAGAAATTTCCACTTGAAAGAATAGCCTCATATTGTTCAATAGCTTTTGTATATTGCCCCTTTGTATAAGCTGTATTAGCTTGGTCAAATAGTTCTTGTGGAGTATTTGCAAAAACTGTAGTAAGGCTTAATAGAAATAAAAAGGTAAATATCCGCTTCAATTTCCAAGAGGTCATTTTCTATATTTTGTTAATATTATATTATCTAATGAAAGAATGGGACAGCCTCCATTTGGAACTGAAGAACGTTAATTTTAAACGAAATAAGTCTCTACTCTCGGTTCTCTATTAACTCCAAAGAAGATAAGCTGCCACAAATGGCATTAGAAAAATAAAGGCATCAAAACGATCTAGCATGCCTCCATGTCCAGGTAATATATTTCCAGAATCTTTGATATTTAAACTCCGTTTCAGCATAGATTCTACTAGGTCGCCAATAGACCCAAAAATAGAAACGATTCCAGCTAAAATCAACCAATCTTTCAATAATAAATCTTTGAAAATTAAACTTAAAAGGTAGGCTGCTAAAAAAGCAACTAGCACCCCACCCCCAGATCCTTCCCAAGTTTTTTTAGGAGAAATTCTTGGAAATAATTTAGTCTTACCTACTTGAGAGCCGACTAAATATGCACCCGTATCATTGGCCCAAGTCAATAATAAAATGCCAAAAATAATATTGGGCCGAAAAACACCTCCTGAAAAAGCAATTAATGGTATTAAAGCCAGTGGAATGCCTATATAAAAGATGCCTAGCGTTAGGTTACCTATATTAGTGAATGGCTTTTCAGAACCAGTATACAATTCATAAATAAATGCCAGCAGTATCATAGGAAAAAAGAGTAGCGTACACTTATATAAAAAGGAAGGCGCTACCATATTACTGATTTGTAAATAGGAAGTAGCCAAGATAGGAAGTAGTCCCAATAATAGACCGATCCATCTTCTGCCAATATTCGTTTTATCGAGTGTCAAATTAGAATACTCCCATAAACACATCCCTGTTATTAAAATAAATAAGCCGACATGGGTCATTGGATGAAGATATACCCCCCCAACCATAACAATAACGAAGACAATGGCGGTCATCACCCTTTTCAAAAAACCTTGCATAAGACTGGTTCTATTGTTGCATTTATGTTAAACTAGAAAAAGAATTCTGTTTCTCTTTTGCGGTGAAAATACGAAATTACCTTATCGGAAGGGTTATATTTGTAGAATTTTAGAAAACTATACCTTGTTATGAAAATTAAAGTGGTCAACAAATCGGCTTTCGAACTACCACAATACAAAACTATTGGGAGTGCTGGATTAGATTTATGTGCAAATATTGAGGGCGCCATTAGCTTAAAATCCTTAGAACGAACGATTGTTCCGACTGGGCTATATATAGAGTTGCCGATGGGTTTTGAGGCTCAAATTCGACCTAGAAGTGGATTGTCTATCAAGAAAGGCTTAACTTTAGTCAACACACCTGGCACGATTGATAGCGATTATAGAGGGGAAATTGGCGTGATTATGATTAATTTATCCCCTGATTTGCAGACCATTCAACCAGGAGAGCGTATTGCACAGATGGTGATCGCCAAATATGAACAAATTACTTGGGAACCAGTAGAAGTTCTAGGGGAAACAGATCGTGGTGCAGGTGGATTCGGTAGCACAGGGGTTTAAGTATTTGTTAAATAGCGCTAATCATGCAAACAGGCAGCCTATTTGTTTAGTTTAATATAGTGTAGCTTAGACATTCCTGTCTGAGCAGTCTGCTTAAGAAACTGCTCAGACAGAAATGTCTAAGCTACTTGAGCCAATTTTCTCGTTCAAAAAGACATTCTGCGTATGAAATTTTTATTAAAAATCGGACTTATAATACTATTATCAAGTAGTTATCAAACTACTTGGGCGCAAGGTAGTAGGTTTACACAGGATGAAATCAACCTCCAAAAGATGTTGATAGAGGCGAGTCGAGAGAAATTATTAAGAAACTACGATAGTGCGGCTTCGCTTTATGAGCAAATCATCAAAGAAAATAGAAGTTATCCTTCCCCTCATTTTGAATTAGCAAGAGTTTATACAGAGTTAGGTAAGACAGATTTAGCTTTAAAGCATATTGAAACAGCTATCAGGTTAGATGGAACAAATGAATGGTACAAAACATTTCTAGCTAGTTTATATGATAAGGAAGGGTATAATAGGAAAGCGGCAGCTATTTATCAACAACTAGTTCAAACTGATAAAGACAACGATTCTTATTATTTCCAATGGGCGTACTATTTAGTGAGAGCAGAAGAAGGGGAAGCAGCAATAGATGTGTTTAATCAACTAGAGGCAAAAACAGGAATCAACGAAGAAATTATATTACGAAAGCATAAAATTTGGCAGCAGCTCGGAAAGAAAAAAGAAGCAGCACAAGAGTATGAGCGTTTAGTCAAAAAGTACCCGCAAAATCTAGATTATAGACATGCATTGGCTAGATACTATCTGCAGATAGGAGAAAAGAAAAATGCTAAGAAACATTACGAAACAATTGTTGCCCAAAGCCCTGAAGATGCCAATGCAAATCTAGCTTTAGCATCATTTGATAATAAGGACCGAAAAGGAAACGATCTAGCTTATTTAGAAACTCTAGAAACCTTATTCAGCCAATCGGACGTTTTAATTGATGTTAAAATAGCTAAATTATATCCTTACATTGCTAAGATTACAAAGAGCGAATTAGTCTTACAAGAACGAGTTTTGGGCCTAGGGATGCTGCTTGCAGAAGTACATCCTAATAGCGCAAAAGCCCATTCTATTTATGGAGACTTATTATATCAACTAGATCGAGAATCAGCAGCCTTAGAGTCCTATCAAAAAACATTAGAAATAGATGATACGGTATTCTCTGTTTGGGAAAATATGATGCAAATTTATTATTCCTCGAAAGATTATGATGAATTGCTGAAGTTTTCTGAAAATGCAATGGACTTATTTCCGAATCAAGGGATTGCCTATTACTTTAATGGACTGGCAAGTATGGAGAAAGGGGCGTATCGAGATGCCATCGTTTCTTTAGAGTTGGTTTTGATGATGGCAACACATGATCCAAGTTTATTAAAGAATGCCTACAACGCATTGGGCGAAACTTATAAGAAATTAGAAAAGTTTGATCTTTCCGAAGATGCTTTTAATCATGCTAAAGCTATAAAGCCTAAAGGATAGAGGTAAGACCGCTGTGCTGTCAGACCGCTTCGCTGTCAGATGTCAGATCGCTACGCTGTCAGATTTATGACGTTGACTGCGAGATGTGGTCAACGTTATAAACCCGCCCGCCTGATGGCAGTCGGGCTGGTCTGACTTCTGACAGTTCCGTTAGCGAAGCTAACCAGAACGATCTGACGGCTGACCTCTAAAAAAACACTTTCTTTTGAAACAACAAACCTCCATCTTTTGGATAACGCTATCCAGCCTATTCTTATTTTTTGCTTCCTGTAAATCGACTAAGATTATTCAATCAGAAGAAGTCGAACCTACTCTAGAAACCCAAACTCCAGATTATCTCTTAGCGCAATTAGCTAAGCAAGAAATAGCAGTGGATTGGGTCAATGCTAAAGCAAAAATTACCTTCAAAGATGCTAATCAAACCCAAAATGTCAAAGCAACTATTCGGATGCGTACGGATAGCTTGATTTGGATGAACATGAAAAAATTAAATGTAGAGGGAGCAAGAATATTAATTGACAAAGATTCTGTATATATCATTGACCGACTAAAAAAAGAGTATTATATCAAAGGCTTGGATTATTTAGAAGAAACGTATCATTTGCCTGCTAATTTTGAAGCACTCCAAACAATGATATTAGGCAATCCCTATTTCTTTAAAGGACATCAATTCACGGTAAGTAACAAGGATGAGCAGTATCGCCTTAGTAGTGAAAAAGGAACCAATACCTTAAGTGATTATTGGTTGAATGGAACAGATTATGGATTAGAGCAAATGTCTTTTTTAGATTTGCGTAATAGCCGAAAACTAGTCGTTGGATATGAAGACTATCAACTATTAGGACCAGTCAATTTTGCACACCGTAGAAATTTTATGATGCAAAGCGAGCAGACAGGAGATGTTGAGGTGATTATTAATTTCACAACAGTGGAGTTGAATGTGCCTAAGAGTATGCCTTTTTCAATATCTAGTCGCTATAAGAGGGTAGAATAAGTATGAAGTATAAAGCATTTCTAATCATTTTTTTATTTTCTGCCATCCTTCTTGATTTATACGCACAGGAGGTATCTACCATTGATGCACAGGAAAAGCGCTTAGAAGAAATGGAGCGGACGGCTACATTGTTGACGGCAACCAGAAAAAATAAAGCTGCTATTATTGATGAGTACTATGTCTTACAGGAGCAAATAGATCAACGGGAAAAATTAACCAATTCTATCCAACAAGAAATTAATTATGCAGCAAGGAAGATGGAACGTTCTGCATTAGCAGTGGACTCTTTAGAGTTGGAATTAGATAAGTTGAAGATAGAATATGATCGTATGATTCGACAAGCGTTTCGAGCTAAGGCAAGTAATAACGAATTATTATTTTTATTCTCTTCGGATAGTTTTGAGCAAGCCTTGAAACGTTGGAGATATATGATGCAGTATGGAGCGTATCGTAAAAAACAAATACGGCTGATCTTCGAAACACAGGCGGTTCTAAAAGAACAAATTAGTGATTTAGAGAAAGGAAAATCACAACAAGAGCGATTATTAAAATCTGAAGAATCTCAGAATTTAGCTATTCAAAAAGCAATTGGGACTAAAAGTAAGTTATTAAAAAAACTGAAGAAAGAAGAACGATTTATTGCAGCGATATTAAAGGAACAAAAAAAGGCGCATGAGGCCTTGAATGAAGCATTATCCACCGTAATATTTGATGATATTGGTCCTGAAACAAGCGATACAGATTTCAAAGAAACATCAGTAGCGCCCTCTCCACCTAAGAAAACCTTATCCAATACTATTACTTATCAGTTTTCTCAAAATAAAGGAAAGATGCCTTGGCCTATTAAGAATGGTGTGATTACTCGATATTTTGGGAATCAGGCACATCCAATTCATAAAAAAATAGTCATTAATAATAATGGAATCGATATTAAGGCAAGGTCAAATAGGACGGTTGTTTCTTTAGAAGAAGGCATTGTTACTGCCATACAAGTAGTACCAGGTTATTTAAACACCTTGATTCTACAACACGGAGATTACTATTCCGTCTATTCTAATTTGGAAACCATCCGAGTGAAAAAAGGAGATATCGTATTAGCGCAACAGGCCATAGGAGAGGTAGGTATTAATCCCAGAAAAGATTATCCTGAATTACACTTAGAAATTTGGAAAGGGAAGATTCGGCTTAACCCCGTCAAGTGGTTAGCGCCATTATAAATCCTCCTCTCCCATCTTTCACTAGCCCACTCAACCTGCTCAAACAGTAGCTGTTAGCACAGTTTTTAATTCCTCCAATGCATTAGGGTAAGTAGAAGTAATACGATCTAACAAAGTAGGTAATTCTTCTAATCCTTGCTCTGATTTTGCTATATCTTCTACTTTTTGGTTCGTATTGGTTAATACAGGATTTCCTATAAATGCTAAGGTGGATTTAAGCTTATGACTTACTTCTCGAAGTTGAACCCAATTAGCAGCTTGATGTAGGTCATTCATTTTGCTAACTTCAGCAGGTACCTCCTCTAATAACATTTCGATCATTACCTTTTTCATGTCATCATCTCCATCCGACATGAGATCTAAGTAGTCTAAATTAATATGTTGGTAATTCATATTTAGTGATTTAGTAATTTCTGTTAATTTATTTGTCTCTTTTACGTGTCTATTTTATTTGTTATTGAGCGCATATTTACCAATTTTTTGGAACAATTGCTCTGGGTCAAAAGGCTTTAAAACATAGTCATCCATTCCATACTCTTTAAACTTCTCATCTTTAGAAATATGAGCATGTGCTGTCATGGCTAAAATAGGTGTTTTACTATGTCTATCACCGGTATTATTTCGAATATGATCAGTCGCTTCATATCCGTTCAGATGAGGCATTTGAATATCCATCAGGATAATATCAAAGGTTTCTTTTTCTAAAATGGCAAGCGCTTCTCGGCCATCATTCGCAATAGTAATAGAAATGTTTTCCCATTGTTTTTCTAAGGTTTTTCGGGCTACTAATTGATTCATTTTATTGTCTTCCGCCAGTAATAATTTAAAGACAGAGGAGGTATCATAATCAATTATTTCTTCTCCTTCTATAGCGTCTAATTCATCTCCGGTCTCAAATATTAAGTCAAAAAAGAATTTAGATCCTTCATTCAATACACTGGTAGCACCAATCTTCCCTCCCTGTTGTTTGACTAAATTCCTAGCGATAGATAAACCTAAACCAGTTCCCTCAAATATTCTATCTTTAGTACGTATCCTAGTAAAGGATTCAAATATGGCATGTATTTTTTGAGGCGGTATTCCTATTCCCGTATCCTCTACAATGAATTTAATTTGTACAGAGTAAGAATTTTGACTTAAGTTAACGACATATATTTTGACATGTCCAGCATCGGTAAATTTGATAGCATTACCAACTAGATTATATAAAATTTGATTGAGTCGCAATTTATCTCCTCTGATAATTTTTGGTATATGTTCATCTAGGACGATTTCTAAAGCTAAGGACTTTTCCTTTGCTTTATATTTCATAACATTGACTAGATTTTTGAGTAACTCATGTATGTCAAAATTCTTATTCTCAAATTTAACCTTACCATTTTGAATTTCAGAAATTTCTAATATATCATTGACGACACCAAGAAGAATTTCAGAAGATTGTTTGATAGAACTTATATAGTTGTATTGTTCCTCATTTAAATCGGTTTTTATTACTAGGTTACTCATACCTAAAATTGCGTTCATTGGGGTACGCATTTCGTGGCTGATACTAGCAATAAATTTTTCCTTCATTTTAGCAGACTCCTGCGCTAGATCCCTAGTTTTTTTAAAAAGTTCTGCTTGTTTTTGTTCAGTAATATCTCTAACAATACCTGTATAACCTGTAAAGTCTGGATTCTCTATCATACGGGCAGTGATTAGACATTGCCTCCTTTCTTCATTAGGTCTTTCAATTTCAATTTCAAAGTCATCTACATTTTTGCCTGCAACTAGTCGAATCAAGAAATCGTTTCTTCTCTTTTCAGAATACATTTTATTATGTATATCTATAGCTGCTACTTCCTCATAAGGTATTGCTAATAGTTTAGCGGTAGACGTATTATAGTTTATTAAATTCCCTTCTAAATCACAAATATATATGGCTGCATTTGATGTATCAAAAATATCTTGATATCGTTGTTTATTTTTAGAAACCGTTTGTTCTATCTCTAGTTTTATAGTATTACGTTCCTCTGCAAGCTGTATCGCTCTTTTTAATCTTTTAGGACTGACATCTGATTTTAAAATAAAATCCTGCGCGCCTTTTCTAATAATTTCTATTCCTAAATGCTGGAGTTCATCTCCAGCTAGGGCAATAATACATTTTTTAGGAAATTGCTGTACTAAAACATCTAGACCTTCTAATCCTGCGGTATCTATGTCTAATAAGATCGTTTGCTGAGTAGTATTTTTTTCAATAGAAGAAACTGCTTCCTGTAGGTCAGGATAGTTGACCAGCTCAAATTGGATGTTTAGGTCCTGATTAAGCTGGGACGCTAAGTCTCGCAATTGTGGCGATTTATGCCCCAATACAATTAATTGGTACATAGTTGGAATTAATATGGCTCCTTCTTTTAGCATCTGCTTTGTTATTTTAGACTTTTTTCTATGATATTTAGCTACCACTGTAAGTACTAAAATGGATAGAGGCATGTTCTTTCATGCAAAAAATGAAAAGAGGGGAAAAATTGTGGGGAGTTTACTAATTTAGGGAGCGTTATTAAAAAGGCAAATAATATGCCATCTTAGATCAATTAAGAGC
>CALJIY010000114.1 GCA_937973945.1 uncultured Saprospiraceae bacterium
CTCCCGACTGATTTTAAGAAAATTAAAACCTTATTCATTTATGAAGCAATTACTTTTTTTAGTCCTCCTTCTAGGTCCTATACATGTCTTCGGACAAAGAGGCCTCCAAAAAGAAGCGGCTACTTTTCAAAATAATCTAGAACTAAGAGTAGGTTATTTTGGCAATAACATATGGAATCCCGGCCTCATTGTCACTCCAGAATATACCATTGGTAAATGGACCAAAGAGAAAAAAGGAAAAACTAAAACGCGTCAAGTCGTCGGGCAGGCAAACTTAGGTTTTTTCTGGAATCCACAGACCCATGTCGGTACGTTTACCTCGGTAGGACTTGCTTATCGAAAAACCAATGCGAAGAAATTTCAATCTACCATCGGCATTAACCCGCTTGGCCACTACCGAGCGTTCTTACATGAAACATATGAAGTATCAGAAGAAGGGACGGTTACCGCTAAATCATTGGCTAGTAGGGGTTATTTTGCGCCTAGCTTGATTCTGGGCATTGGTAAGAAAAAAACAAAGCGAAATTGGTTTTTCAATATTCATTTCATGCTGTTGAATAATTATAATTTGGGGAATCTACCTTTGGGGAGTATAGAGTATGGATATCGATTTGGGGGGCGGAAATGATGGTTTGATGGTCTGATTGTATGGGAACCCAGATGACAGCCACTTTCTTAAGTTTCTGCCATCAAGATTGCTTTTACAATATTAACCATCCTTACAACTAGCAGAATTATTAAATTCAAAAAAAATAAAGATGAACTATAAATATTTTTTCATTCTTCCTATTCTACTATTCCTTTCTTGCCAAAAAGAAGATTTGGCTAATTTGAGTGATAGCTTTACGGTACGTAGAAATGGCGCAGATATGCCCGCTTATGTCTACGGGAATGCCACCAATAAAAACTTTTTAGTTTACCTACATGGTGGTCCAGGGGGCACAGGCTTAGGTATTAGATCAGGTTGGCAAGAGACGGTAGAAGCGCAATATGGCGTAGTCTACTGGGATCAAAGAGGCAGTGGGATGTCACAAGGACATTTGTCAGAAGAGAATCTTAATGTAGACGAAATGATCAAAGATGTATCTGCATTAGTACAAGTTTTAAAGCATAAATATGGCGAAGACATCCAGCTTTTTCTGATGGGCCATAGTTGGGGAAGCACTTTAGGTACTGCCGTGCTAACGGCAGATAATGGCGCAGCACAAGCATTATTTAATGGATGGATACATGCAGCCGCAGGATACAACTGGTGTCAAATATGGACAGAAGAAGTAGCTAATTTCAAGTCGATAGCTGAAGCACAAATAGCTCAAAATGAAGAAGTAGCTTACTGGGAATCGGGCATAGAGCTAGCGAATGATATTGATGTAGCCTCATGTCAGGATTTTCGTTTGAATGCGGAAGGCTTTAAAGCAGAAGGAATCCTGCAAAATAGTGGCGTAATTAATCCCCATATTCAAGCGGCTTCCTTTTTTCAAACTGAAATTTTTAAAAACAATCAATCCATAACCAACAAGACCTTAATAAAGACGAATACTTTTTTTGATAAAGAACTTCCTGCCCTAGATTTAACAGACAAATTATCTTTAATTACTTTGCCCACTTTAGTGCTACATGGGAAATATGATTTGGCAGTCCCTCATTCAATAGGTGTTTCTTATTATGAAAATATAGGCTCAACAGAAAAGGAAATGGTCACTTTCGAAAAATCTGGTCATCAATTACATAGTACAGAATCAGATGTTTTTGCTGCTGCGGTGTTGGAGTTTATGGAATTGTATCAATAACAATAGAGCCAAATGTCGTAGATCGAGGATGGCAGACATTTTCAAAATAGCTGTCATCTTTCCTAGAATCCAGATGACAGCCACTTTACAAGTTTCTGCCATCAACAGTTCATCTCTTGATAAACCTTATGATCGGATGGCGGTCGTCGTTTAATCATAAGGTTTTCATCGCCGTTGATCGGCGATAGCCTTCCTCCATTTCAACAATTTACTTGCATATAGCAATAAAACTTTTGACTTAACTCCAAAAGCATACAAAACAAATAAGCTTTTTTAAAAAAATAACTTATATTTGTCTTGATCTAAGCACTTCTTCTTTTCTCATCGTATTATATTTTACCAAAGTACCCATCGTATTTTATTAAAATCACTCCATTTAAGTTACTTCTTAACTTACTGAGCGCAAGTCTTTTAATGCTTTTTCAATTGACTTAAGTAGCGTTCAATAAAGATTTTGGTAACTGCTATCGTAGTGATATTTATTTAAAAAAATAAATACGATGATCAAGTACTATCTACCTTTAACCCTACTCTTCTTCTCTTTAAGCTTATCTATATTTGCCAATACCGCACCAGCAGACCCCATAATGGGAGAACTGACCATGTGTAATGGTGAAAAAATGACCTGGGCAGCGTACACAGAAATGCGACAATGCCAACAAGAGGAAGAAGAAAAAATTGACAAAAAGAAAAAATTCAGATCCTTTACGCCTTCCATGATCAACAGCACCAATGGGGCTTGGAGTTCTGTCATTGATATGCCTTTAGTGGCAGCCGCCGCCGCTCAGCGACCCGATGGAAAAATTGTGTATTGGTCCGCCAAAGATAAATTCTCTTTCGGTGGAGCCAATGGTAGGACATGGACTGCCACTTTTGATCCAGCTACTAATACGACACAGGAAGCATTAATTACCAATACAGCGCATGACATGTTTTGCCCTGGAATCAACCAATTACCAGATGGAAGAATTATGGTAACGGGAGGATCTAACAGTAATCGCACCTCTATTTATGATCCTATGACTTCGGGTTGGAGTAGCAGCGATAATATGAACATAGCAAGAGGATACCATTCTAATGTGACCCTTGCGAGTGGAGCCACTTTTTTAATTGGTGGATCTTGGAGTGGTGGCGTTGGCAACAAACATGCAGAAATATGGTCGGAAAAATCAGGTTGGTACGAAGTACCAGGAGTACCTGTAGATGCCATAATAGAAGGATTAAATTCTTCACAACCTGTAAAACATGACGATTACTTCCCTTGGCTTTGGGTAGCACCTAATGGTAATTTATTTCATGCGGGGCCGAACCAAAGAATGCACTGGATTGATCCTACAGGTAATGGATCTTATACCTTCGCTGGAACTCGTGGCAATGATGCCTATAGTGTGAGTGGTACCACAGTAATGTATGATGTGGGAAAGATTTTGAAAACAGGAGGCTCCAATACATTTGAGGAAAGAACAGCAGGTACCAATAGATGTTATTCTATTGACATTAATCAGCAAAATGTGAATGTTACTCAGGTAGGGAGTATGCAATTTCCTAGGGTTTATCACAATTCAGTAGTCTTACCAACAGGAGAAGTATTAGCACTTGGAGGAATACCGATATCCCATGCTTTTTCTGATAACAATTCAGTACTAGCTACAGAGATTTGGAATCCTAATACCCAAACTTGGCGGACAGTGGCCACTATGGCCACCCCAAGAAACTATCATAGTGTTGGCTTATTGATGCAGGATGGAAGAGTTATAATGGCAGGTGGCGGCTTATGTGGCACTTGTTCAACCAACCATCCAGATGCAGAGATTTTTAGTCCTCCTTATCTATTTAATACCAATGGTACCTTAGCTAGTCGACCAGTATTAAGTGGGGTGCCTAGCTCCACGGATTACAATACCTCCATTACCGTGACTGCTACAGGTGGTGCAGCTTCATTTTCTTTGGTTCGCTCCTCCGCTGTGACGCATAGTACGAATAATGATCAAAGAAGAATTCCGATTAGCGCTACTTCTTTAGGTAATAATCGATATAGACTTTCGATTCCGAATAGAAATATTTTACCTCCAGGAGATTACATGCTATTTGCTATGAAATCAAGCGGTACCCCAAGTATCGCTAAAGTCATAAATGTTGGAGATGACATCAACGATTGTACCCCAATCTCTGCCCCAAATTTAGGGGGTACTGGACTTTCTGCTACCTATTTTAATAATACTAATCTTACGAGTCCTGTAGTAGAAAGAGTCGATGCGACTGTCAATTTTAATTGGGGAACCAATGCCCCTGTGGCAGGTGTTGGAGCAGACACTTATAGTGTACGTTGGGAAGGTGATATCAAAGTACCTCGCTCTGGTACGTATACTTTTTATACCAATACAGACGATGGCGTTCGATTATGGGTTAACAATAAATTGATCGTTTCTAAATGGATAGATCAAGGAGCTACCGAATGGAAAGGGATGATACATCTAGATCAAGATGTATTCTATGATATTAAAATGGAATATTATGAAGCCGCTGGCAGCGCAAGAGCTCAGCTTAGGTGGTCTGGTCCTGGTATTACCAAAAAAATTATTCCTCAAGGTAATCTTTTTCCAAATTGTATAGGTGGTGATTCTGATGGCGATGGTATTTGCAATGCCACTGATAATTGTCCAAATGATGCCAACCCCAATCAAGCAGATGCGGATGGCGATGGTATTGGAGATGTCTGTGATACGGGTGGCGGAAATGGAGGGACTTGTAATGACGTTACAGCAGTCGGAACAAATGGACAGGTAACAATTTCGAATATTGCCACTGCAGCAAAAGTAGAAATTGCAGGTCCTTCCACTGGATGGGCTTTACAATTAGTTTGTAATGGAGATTGTCAAAGTGAAGAGATTGTCAATAATTTACAAGCAGGAAATTATAGTGTTAAAATTCAAACTTTTAGTCCTTATTGTTATGCCCAAATTGACTTACCTGTTTCTGGAGGTGGCGGTGGCAATCCTTGCGATGGACAAGGTGGCGATTCTGATGGCGATGGAATATGTAACAATTCCGATAACTGTCCTAATAATGCCAACCCAAATCAAGCAGACTCAGATGGCGATGGGATAGGTGATGTTTGTGACGGTGGCGGAGGTGGTGGCGGTAGTAACTGCCAAGATGTAACCGCAGTTGGCTCAAATGGACAAATAACGATTTCCAATATTGCCGCTTCCGCAAAGGTAGATGCTATAGGAGCAGGTACTGGATGGCAATTAGTATCAGTCTGTGATGGAGATTGTCAGTCTCAAGAAATTGTTCCGAATTTGCCTGCAGGAGATTATAGTGTAAAAATTCAAACTTTCAGTCCTTACTGTTATGCCCAAATTGACTTGCCTGTTTCTACAGGTGGTGGGGGCGGCAATCCTTGTGATGGGCAAGGGGGCGATTCCGATGGCGATGGGATTTGTAATAATTCAGATAACTGCCCGAATACAGCTAATGCAAACCAAGCGGATTCCGATGGTGATGGAATCGGCGATGCATGTGATAATGGTGGCGGCGGCGGTGGTCAGGATTGCGAAGGCGTAACCGCTAATTTCACAAGTAGTACTTCTCTGGTTATCAGCAATTTAAGCGCTCCTATTGTTATCTTAAAAGTCTATACGCCAAGTTGGAGTCCGATCTTTCAATGTATTGCTGGAGACTGTCCTGAAACCGTAACCGTACAAACAACTGGTGCTGCTGGAAACTACATCATTGATGTACAATTTTATACGAACTCCTGGTCGCAGATTTGTCAAAAGACCATATTAAAAGCTTCTGGAAATCTCGATTCAGCGGATAATCCAATTAGTTTTTTAGTGGCACCTTCAACGGATAGATCTAATCTCCACCTTAATAATTCACTACTCGAAACACCGACCATCAAAGCATTTCCTAATCCTGTCCAAGATGAATTATTTATCAATGCCTCTACTTCATTTATGGGTCAAAAAGGAAATCTGATAATCACCAATCAACTGGGTCAGATAGTCAAAGAAGTCGCACTCGACCATATTACCAATGCACCGATTGCCATTAACACAGCAGGTCTTAAAAATGGATTGCATTATGTGTTATTGAAAGGCGCGGATCAGCAAATGGCGGTTACTAAGGTCATGGTTATTCGGTAACATCTAGTTCACGTAGCTCAAGCATCTTGCTTGAGAAATAAGACCTCATGCAGGATGCTTGAGCTACGTTAATAGAAGACTATCCCTCCTTCAGAATCCTGAGATTCGTATAAATAAATTAGAGCAAAAACTTATTTCTCAATTTAATAACGACAAAACAATAACTCCATTATTTGGGCGGCTTCTTATGCCTCATATTTCCTGTTTGCAAGCGGTTCATTATTCAAAGGTATAGTCTTAGATCACTTATAATTAAGCTATATCTATGCATATACCATAAGGTACTCAAGCAGGAGAAGCTATACCGAAAATAATCTCATCGAAAAGACGGATCTATTATTTAGTCGTTACCTAACTTAAAAAACTATGAACTTAACAAAACGTTTAAACAAAAAAACAAACCTACTTTTTGTACTACTATTCTTTACGTCCAATTGGCTGATTGGACAATCATTCTTCAACACTTATGCGGAACCCAATGGGGTTACTGATCTGGACATTAGTGCAGCTAATTCGGGTCTTTCGGTAGAGCTACTTTTTGGAAATTCCGAAAATTACAATATAACGACCGATGTAAATGGAAATTTGAATTCCAGTACAGACTATCCTGGACTAGGTAGTAATTCACCAGCTCCAGCATACCGCCCGCTGGCAAATGGAAATTTTCTTAAAGCACCTGGAGGTGGATCATTATTTTTTGAAATCGTTTCTCCGAATGGCGTACGATTAAATTCTTTTACCTTGGATACGCCAACGGGTGCTACCTCTGTGGGTACACGGGGAGAAATTGGAGAATTTTCTAATGGAGATCTATTACTTACCTATTACTATAACAATGCAAATGGGAACAGTTTCGGCGCTGCCAGAGTTAATCCCTCTTCTGGTCAGGTAATCTGGCAAACGAATGTGCCACTTAATTATAGAAATGGTGTTGCTAGGTCGGGATCTGTTGCAATTAATAACAATGATCAGGCGTTTATTATGGTCGATAATTTCGACGTTACGACTTATAATATGCTAAAGTTTCGTCCTGACGGCAATCTCGTATGGAATAATGAATGGGGAAGTGCCTCTAAAACGCCAACTGACTTTGTGACTACTCCAGATGGAGGAATTTGGTTCAGATGGAATCAAGAAATAGATGGCATTACAAAGATAGGGGGGGATGGCAATCAGGTAAGTATAACTACTACTCAAGATATTTTTTCTGCATCAACACGTAGAGATGCTATAGTAGGAACACCAGATGGTGGTGTAATCGCCGCAGGAATACTGCCAGGAAGTGGTGATATGTGGGTCATGCGATTAGATCCGAATGGAGGAGTTGTTTATGCTAATATTTTGGATAACTTACCTCAGGAAATAGAAAAGACAACATCAGGCGTATTCCTTAGCTCAGGTGAAGTTGTTTTTGGAGGAATAGCAGCAAGCGGAAATGCTTTTTTATTAAAATTGAATCAGAATGGGGAATTTGAGGAAAGTGGCGGTAGCTGCAATGTAGCAATTACCTCATCAAATGGCGGCGTCACGATCACTGGATTAACTAGTGATGCGAATGCAAAACTATTTGATGCTAACTCACAAGAAGTTTTTAGTTGCAATCCTTGGGATGGAAATGTTTGTTCTAGTAATGAAACCGTTTCTGGATTGACAAATGGGGCAACTTATTTCTTGAGTGTAAATTCTAGTACCTGTAACGAATGGATTCCTATTACCATCCAAGGCGGCGGCAATCCGTGCGATGGGAATGGAGGAGATTCCGATGGGGATGGCGTTTGTAACAATGTAGATAATTGTCCAAATAATGCCAATGCCAATCAAGCAGACTCAGATGGGGATGGAATTGGAGATGCCTGTGATAATGGTGGCGGTGGCGGTACATGTAATGATGTTACGGCAGTAGGAACAAATGGGCAAGCAACGATCTCGGATATACCCACCTCAGCACAAGTTGATATTATAGGGGCAGGTACTGGTTGGCAAGTAATATCCGTGTGTAATGGGAATTGTCAATCACAAGAAATTGTTCCTAATTTACCAACAGGGAATTACACAATTCAAGTCCAAACCTTTTCCCCATATTGTTATGCAAAATTCGATCTGTCTGTTACTGGAGGTGGCAATCCATGCGATGGGAATGGAGGAGATTCCGATGGGGATGGCGTTTGTAATAATGTAGATAATTGTCCAAATAATGCTAATGCAAATCAAGCAGATTCTGATGGGGATGGAATTGGGGATGCCTGTGACAATGGAGGCGGTGGCAACAGTTGCCTAGATGTAACAGCCGTTGGAGGCAATGGACAAGTAACGATTTCAAATATTCCCGCTTCGGCACAAATTGAGATTTTAGGGGCAGGTACTGGTTGGCAACTACAACCAGTTTGTAATGGAGACTGTCAAAGTCAAGAGGTCGTTAATAACTTACCAGCAGGAGATTACACGGTCAAAATCCAAACATTAAGTCCTTATTGTTGGACGCAAATCGAACTGTCCGTCTCAGGTGGCGACGGTGGCGGTAGTGGCGGTGACGGTGGCGGCAGTCAGGACTGTGATGCAGTTACAGCCAATTTCACAAGCAGCACTTCTCTGGCTATCAGCAACTTAAACGCTCCTATTGTTTTATTAAGAGTCTATGATCCAAGTTGGAATCCAATCTATGAATGTATAGCTGGAGATTGTTCTGAAACAGTAAGGGTACCAACATCTGCTATCTCTGGAAACTTTATTGTTGATGTTCAATTTTTCACCAGTTCGTGGTCGCAAATATGTCAAAAGATGCTATTTCCAGCTTATGGA
>CALJIY010000115.1 GCA_937973945.1 uncultured Saprospiraceae bacterium
GTTGGCAATAAAATACATCCTGACGTATTATCAGATATCACTTTTATCAAAGCAGATGTACGAGATGCCAATGTAGTAAATTGTGCTTCTAGTGGCTGTCAAGCGATTATTCACTTCGCTGCAGTAGTAGGGGTAGACCGAGTGATTGCACGTAGCGCAGAAACCATTTCAACAGAAACCATCGGTAGTCAAAACATTGGGAATGCAGCCAAGTTACACGGAATAAAAAAAGTCATTTATGCCTCTTCCAGCGGTGTATATAACAACACTAAGGCAACAAAAAGTAGAGAGGAAGACTATTTGCATTTAGTCAATGGATATAGCATTGCCAAACGTTTGAATGAATTATACTTTCAAGCATTATCCACAGAAGTGGATATAGACACCTACTCCTTAAGATTTTTTAATGTGTATGGACCAGGGCAAGATAATAGGATGGTCGTTCCAAGGTTTTTTAATCAAGCCTATAAGGGAGATCCAATAGTCGTTTTTGGAGATGGACAGCAAACTAGAGATTTCACCTATATAACAGATGTTCTAGAAACTATTTGTAGGTTTCTAGAAATGCCAGCCCCTTCTGGAATATATAATGTTTCAACAGGGCTTGATGTTCCCATTCTTAAATTAGCGAGTCTTATCAAAGAAATTACCACCTCTACTTCCTCTTTAAAATTACAAGCTTTTCCCAAAGAAAGATTAGCATTTAAAGTGGATAAGCGAGTAGGATGTTCTCAAAAAATTCAAACCTACTTAAATTATCGACCACAGGTATCTTTGTATGAAGGTTTGAGTATGTTAGCTGCGCAATTAGCAAAACCTGTTGTTGCAAAAGCCTAAAGAATAATATATGAGCGAACAAGTAATCAATTATGAAGGAGACTTAGAGGGGCATCAAAAAAAAAATTGGCTTCAAAACAAAAAGCAAGGTTTATTAAATCGATATTATAAATATAAGCGACTCCTAGCATGGGAAGTCCATATTAAAAAAAACAATATTGAAATAGACTATTCCAAGATTCCCAAGGGAGCCCTGCCTATTTTAATTAATAATTTTAATCGTTTAGACTTACTTAATTTACAGATAGATTGGTTGCTTTCTTTGAAGGAGAATATAGCAATCATAATAGTTGATAATTGTTCTACCTATTCTCCGCTATTAGATTTCTATAAAACGCTTCAAGCACCTAATGTTCAGGTAGTTTACCTCGGATTTAATTCTTGGAGAAAAGGGGTAGAATATCTGGCAGGAAAATTGGAATCTTTTTCTAAACTAGTCATCACAGATGTTGATCTCATCCCCTACGCTACTACCCCCACTGATATCTTAACACATTTATCTAATCTATTGGATAAATATCCCGAATACAACCATATTGGTACCTCTTTAGAAATCAAAGATTTACCAGATACCAGTCCTATGAAAAGGAAGGTGATTCAGTTTGAATCTAGATATTGGGCACCCCAGGCTAAACAACTTAATCAGGAAGTATTTATAGCCGATATAGATACTACTTTTGCGATGTATCGAAACACTTCTAAAATATTGCTTACTGGACCTGCATTACGGACAGATAGACCTTATACCTTAAAACATGTAGATTGGTATATGGAACCTAATAATTACTCCAAAGAATATCAAAATTATTTATCCAGTTGTAAATCTTTTGCTACTTGGGCAACAGAATTGAAACGAGATAACTTGACTTTAATCCCCCCCTCAGTTAGGCAGGGGTGATTGGTTCTGAAAATCATACATCATATATCCGCTTAATAGGCGAACTTAGGCAGACCTGCCCGTTCCATTCAGGCGGGTTTATGATGTATGACCTGCCTGTGTTCCTTGGAAGGCAGGTTTAAGATATATGACGTATGATTTTCTCACATAGTCCAAATCAATTGAAGACTGTTCAATAAACTGTGTCAAAAACAAAATGGCAATTTTATAAAAAACTGATTGTCAACGATTTGTTAGTTTTGATGCTTGGTCTTGACACTTGTACTTGAACTTTCTCATCAATTGGCAATTGACTATTAAAAATCTTTTAAAACTAGAACCAATCACCCCTCCCACAGTAAACTCCCCCATTGTCTTTGTCCTTTTCTTCTAAAAATCCCCCTTACAAATTAACATAATGCAAGACACTACGTTCAATCTTCCTCCTCGTGCTCCCCGATATAGATCTATCCTTAGACTCCAAAGGTTCATTCAGAATCCCATTCCTTTTATGAATGAAAATCTTCAAAAATATGGAGATACCTATTGCTTTAGTCTTCGCTATAGTAAAGTAAATATCTTAACGATTAATCCAGATCTAATTCAGCATATCCTTAGACGTAATGTGGATAATTATGAAAAGCCCATCATCCATACAGATGTACTTGGAGAGTTCATCGGAAAAGGGCTGCTTTTAGCTACAGGAGAACAACATACGACGCAGAGAAAATTAATGGCGCCTGGGTTTCGGCCAAAAGCATTAGGCAGCTTAGTTGACCTCATGCATACAGAGATAGATCATTATCTAGACGAAATGGATCAGCAAATACCTGATAACAAGATCATAGATATTTATCAGGAATTCCGGAAGATGACCTTTCGGGTGATGGCTAAAGCTATCTATAGTTCTAGTATGGACAACCAAGAAATTCAACAGTTCCATCACAATTTTACAGAACTACAAGAGTTTTTCACAAAGCTCGTTCGCGTACCTGCCCTGATGCGTTATTACAATTTCACCGGAAAAACAAAAAATTATAAGAAGATAGCGGATAAGAATAATCATAAACTCATTCAAATAGCCGCAGATAGAAGGAAACAATCGCCCAAAGATGATTTATTAGGCATGTTAATGGAGGCAAAATATGAGGATGGCTCCCAAATGACGAATAAGCAATTACAAGAAGAAAGTCTCATTTTATTTATTGCTGGACATGAGACAGCCTCCGATATTCTAGCATGGATATTTTATTTATTAGATAAACATCCTGACACCATAAAGAAAATAAAAGCCGAGAAAGATCAAGTGGTGGGCGCCAGGAAGGCTACTTTTAGCGATTTATTTCAATTGGACTATCTAAGCCAAGTGATCAATGAATGTCTTCGATTGTATCCCCCTTCTTGGATTACCGATCGCATCGCAAAAGAAGACGATGAAGCCTTAGGATGGAATATTCCAAAAGGAGCCAGAGTCATTCCATTTATCTACGGACTACATCATTCAGATAAATTATGGTCCGATCCAGAAGTGTTTAATCCAGAACGCTTTACAAAGGAGAATCGAAAAAACAGACATAACTTTGCCCACATGCCGTTCGGGGCTGGACCTCGACAATGTATCGGTCGCCACTTTGCGATGATGGAAATGCAGCTAATTGTTTTAAAGATGCTGGAACGATATACTATAAAAGTTGATCCTACTCAAAAAATAGATGTGTTGCCTTTGGTAACCTTACGGCCTAAATATGGAATGCGGTTGGTGTTGGAGAAGAATTAAAATCATCTAGTTAATTTTGAGTTAGTACTTATCAAAAATATTGTTCTTTTTGCATTGGCAAAAAAGAACCAAAAACCCTAGACAAAAATAATCCCTCCGGTATTTTTGTCGGGCCATCGCCACCAAAATGTTGACCACTTGATGTTGAATCAATCTAATTTGGCAGGTTATTTTCCAACTCTTTTCAGACTCTTCATCTCATGTCTATAAATAAACAGATGTCATTCACAAATCATCAAAGCCAACAAAATCTAAAGGTAATTGATCTAGATAATCTATAATGGGATTAAATAGGTCGTCTGTTTCAGAATGATCGTGTAACAAAATGATTTCAGGATGAGGCGTCTTCAGCCAGCGTTTCTCTGATCCTATAGTTCCCCGAGCATCTTTGGGTGCCTCTTGTTCCATTCGACGAATAAGTGCGGCTAAATCCTTTAAATTTTGGGTAGGCTTTTTTTCAAAGGTTGCCCACTCCATAATGTCAAAGGTCCAATGCCAATCGATATCTTCAAACAATCCATTTGACCGCATATATTGATAGGGAATCGACTCAAAAGTAGGCTGTGTGTAGCCCGCTTCTCCCAAAACGTTTTGAATAAAAGCTTTCCGTTGTACATTAGGTCGGCTAAACCAAGATCGTATACCAGTCCGCTTAAAAACTTGACCATACAAGCCGTCTCCTTTGTCTCCATAGGGAAACCTAAACCATTTCTGATGTCTAGGTTTACCTGCCCGTTGATATA
>CALJIY010000116.1 GCA_937973945.1 uncultured Saprospiraceae bacterium
GCAAGAACCGAGGAAATTGAATATGGTATAATCACAACACTTCGTGGCTATATCATGTCCTTAGTCTTTGGTTTCTTATTAGCCGCAATCATTGCGCGGCTGGTTCGAAGAGATAATTTTGCAGAAGCAAATCAAGTATAACTGTTCAAAAGAGCAGAGAGCAGAGACCGTTCCACTGAGAGAAGAGAGAGGAAGCTCGTTTGAAAAGACGAAATTGTCGTTGAATGCCAACGAAACCTATCTCTGTTCTCTACTCTCGGCTCTCTACTCTAATAGAAAATAACCACTTATGTTAGACGTCTCAATAGTAGTTCCCGTTTTTAATGAAGATGAATCTATTCCACACTTAGAGAAATGGATCAGGGAGGTAATGGAAAAGCATCAATTTCGCTATGAAATAATCATGGTGGATGATGGAAGTGATGATGGATCTTGGAATGTTATTGAATCTTTAGCAGAAATAGATAATCGGATTAAGGGGATTAAATTTAGAAGGAACTATGGCAAGTCTGCGGCTTTAAATACGGGTTTTAATGCTGCAACAGGGGATGTAGTAGTGACGATGGATGCAGACTTACAGGATAGCCCAGAAGAAGTGCCAGAGCTACATCGAATGATAATGGAAGATGGCTTTGATTTGGTGTCTGGCTGGAAGAAAGAACGGCATGACCCATTGTCCAAAACAATACCCTCTAAATTTTTTAATAGAATCACTCGCTGGGTCAGTGGCATTCAACTAAATGATTTCAATTGTGGTTTGAAAGCCTATAAACTAGCCGTGGTGAAAAGTATAGAGGTGTATGGAGAAATGCATCGATATGTACCCGTCATTGCCAAATGGTCGGGCTTCAAGAAAATTGGAGAGAAAGTCGTGCAGCACCAAGAACGAAAATTTGGAGAAGGTAAATTTAATGGTTGGTACCGAGGGGTCAAAGGCTTATTAGATTTAGCCTCTATTCTCTTTGTCGGTAAATTTGGTAAACGCCCTATGCACTTTTTTGGACCACTGGGTGGCATTATGTTTTTGATTGGTTTCTTTTCCTCCGGCTATATTGGCATTAGTAAATTGTATAGATTGAGCCAAGGAACGAATCCAGGCTTAGTCATTCAAAATCCTTTCTTTTTTATTGCTTTGACCTGTATGATATTAGGCACCCTTTTATTCTTAGGTGGATTTTTAGCGGAGCTGATTTCCAGAACTTCTACGGATCGAAATTCTTATTTGATTGAAAAAAGAATTGGACAAGAAACAGTTACGCAGAATAACTAACCATATAAGACATTGAATTAGAACAGAGAATAGAGATGAGAGAATAGAGACCCATTTCGTTTGCAAACAATGAAATTTGGTCATTTATTAACGAAATCCATCGCTATTCCCCGCCCGCCTGACGGCATTCGGGCGGGTCTGCTCTCGCTTCTCTGTTCTTTACTCATAGTAGTATGATAACTAACATTAGGCCCCATCTCATATGAAGAAAGTAATTATCATTGGTACGGCGCATCCTTTTAGGGGCGGCTTAGCGTCTTTTAATCAGCGCATTGCCAAAGAATTTCAAGAACAAGGAGATGAGGTAGAAATATTCACTTTTACTTTACAATATCCGTCCATTGTCTTTCCTGGAAAAACCCAATACTCCGATGGACCAGCGCCCACCAATCTTTCTATCCAACGAACTTTTAGCTCTATTAATCCATTTACTTGGATCAAAACGGGTAGAGCTATTAAAGCATTAAAGCCAGATATAGTGCTATGCCGATTTTGGTTACCTTTTATGGGGCCTTGTTTCGGTACGATGCTCCGAATTATTAAACAAAACAAACATACTAAAATCTTATCGCTGATTGATAATATTATTCCGCATGAACAAAGAATTGGGGATAAGCAGTTGGCGCAATATTTTGTCAATCAAGTAGATGCTTTTGTTGTGATGTCAAAATCCGTTCAACGGGATTTGCAACAGTTTTTAAAAGAGCAACCTGTAAAATATATCCCGCATCCCGTCTATGATAACTATGGTGATCCATTGGAAAAGCCAGTCGCAAGACAATGGTTGAACATTCCTACAGCGGGCGAATACATTCTGTTTTTCGGTTTCATTAGAGATTATAAGGGTTTAGATTTATTACTTCGAGCGATGGCGGATGAGCGAATTCAACAAAGAGAAATTCAATTAATCGTAGCAGGGGAATACTATGGGGGCAAAGAAAAATATGAAATATTAATAAAAGAATTAGGCATTGCAGATCGCCTCATTCTAAAAACGGACTTCATTCCTAATGAAGAAGTCAAATACTTTTTTAGTGCCGCCGACTTGGTCGTACAGCCCTATAAATCCGCTACCCAAAGTGGCATCTCTCAGTTGTGTTATCATTTTGAAAAACCAATGGTGGTCACCAATGTCGGTGGGCTTCCTGAAATTGTCAGACATGAACAAGGGGGCTATGTTGTTCCAGTAGAGGTTACAGCAATAGCAGACGCGATCTTAGCGTTCTATGAAAAAGAAAAAGAAGCCGATTTTATATCCGTAGTAAAAGAAGTAAAAAAAGAATTTGCTTGGGATACCATGATTAATGGCATGAAGGAATTAGCGGAGAGCAATTAGAACAAACACTGAAACATGTATAACATACAACAGGTCATCAGAGAAAACATCGCCTTAAAAGAGAAGCTCTTAAGCGATCCTACCTTAATAAAAAACATCACATCAATTATTGATTGTTGTACTAAGACCTTTCAACAAGATAAAAAAATATTTTTTTGTGGAAATGGTGGAAGTGCAGCAGATGCACAACACCTAGCAGCAGAATTTTCTGGCCGTTTTTATCTAGATCGACCTCCTTTATTTGCAGAAGCATTACATGTCAATAGCTCTTTTATGACCGCCGTAGCTAACGATTATTCTTATGCAGAAGTCTATTCAAGATTGATACAAGCAAAGGGTAGGGAAGGAGATATGCTCTTTGGTATTTCTACTTCTGGGAATTCTGAAAATATAGTAAACGCTTTAAAACAAGCAAAAAAACAAGGACTTACAACAATTGGATTTACCGGGGCAAGTGGTGGTACTTTAAAAAAATACGCAGATCATTTGATTAATATCCCTTCTAACGATACCCCTCGAATCCAAGAAGCCCATATTTTAGTAGGCCATATTATTTGTGAATTTGTGGAAGCTAATTTGTTTGGGTAAGACTTGGGAAGTTTTAAAAACTTACCAAGTTTGGGTTAACGATAGTACAGCAAAATCATACATCATATATCTTAAATCATACATCATATATCCATCTAATTTCGCCTCATAAGCAGATATATGATGTAAGATATATGAATTATGATGTATGTTTTTTCTCCCCCCGCTCCCTATGCTCGCTTCCCTCCCAACTCATCAATATAAGCCTGATAAATGGGCAAATCCTCCAAACCCGCATAGCCCCACTGCGTTTCATACCCATTCACTAATAAAAAGTAATCCGCAATAATATCGCCTTGTTGTTCTAAGTTAAAATCAACAAGCCCTTCTCCTTTCTTACGTCTTGATTTAAGTGCTCGAACCCCACCATAATCATAACCACAATTCGTATGCTGTGCCATCAAGGCTCGAACCATATAAATAGCCCCATATCGCTGATACTGCCAAATATGCATGAGCTCATGAATCAAAATATTATCATGCATTTTACCCCAACTATTAATAATATTAAAACTAACATAACAAAACCGATAGAATCGAGGCCCCGCATGTGCCCGTTCATCAATTCTTATAGGCGTATAATCAATAGAGTTGCCATAAATCGTTTGCGCCAAAGCAATCTCATGGCTAGTTAAAGGGCGTGTATTATATTTAAAGAAATCACATAATGTCTCATACATTTCCCCAGTCCCAATCAGTTCCAATACCAACACTAAAATCTCAAATAACCACACCAAAAAGACCGATAACCAAGAAGCCGCCTCTGCCTCATCTTTCCAATATTCTTTCTTAGAAATCTGAAAAGTACATCCCCTAAAGAGATGCCGCCACAGTCGAGTTAATCGAATAGGAAATAGCTTAAAATAACTAGCAATTCTATAATAAAAGGA
>CALJIY010000117.1 GCA_937973945.1 uncultured Saprospiraceae bacterium
GCGACAGGTTCTGTTGAATAATCAAGTGTGGTACAATCACAGGCGGTTACTAATTCGATCAATAAATCTACATTGCCTTGATTGGTGAATTTGTAAGTATGCTCTCTTTTTTCTCCTTTTTTCACAACACCAAAATCAATCATGGTATCTTCGAAAACCATCTTTGGCATCTCTACAGCAATAGGGTTGTTACCTCTGTTTTTGGAACCTCTAGTTCTAGTCTTTTTCTTTGTTTTAGTTCTAGACTTTGGTGCTGCTTTTTTAGGTTCTTCTTTTGGAGCTACAACTTTCTGTCTTTTCTCCATCTTCTTGATCTTAATACTTGTAGGACCAGAGATGATTTTAAATTCTGTTCGACGATTTATTTGGTGCGCCCCTTCTCTTTGTTCATCCGTTTGTAGCGCTTTGATAAAATCTTCTGTTAATACCCAATCTTGTTTTAAGAACGGATATTCAGCTACTTGATCTGCGCCCACTTTAGCAGGAGAAGTTTCTCCATAGCCTTTAGGGACAATTCTATCTGAAGCAATTCCTTTTGCTAATAACCAATTAGTCGCCGACTCTGCTCTACGTTGAGATAAACTCTTGTTGTATAAGTCCTTTCCTCTATAATCGGTATGAGAAGATAACTCAATCACCATTTCTGGGTAACGGGTCATTAAATCTAATAAGACACTTAAGTCACCTTCTGCTTCTTGCAAGATTTTATCATCATTATATTCATAGTAGATATTCGATAACCTAATTGGCGTATTCGTTTCTACTGTAATTTCTTCGTATTCTGGCTCTGGTGGCGCAACAGGTTCTGGCGGTGGAGGTGGTGCTGCTTTTTCTAAATAAAATTTCTTCTCAATCGCAATAGACTCTTTCAAGTTTAAGGTATTGAACGAAATTGTATCTGGCTCATATCCATCCTTAGTCGCTACTGCGATATAGCTAATATCTGGCCCAAGACCAAACTCAAATTCATTTCCTTTTTTGTTAGATTGGCTAGAAGGGTTACCAGGCTTATTATTGACTACTTCATAGATGCCAACAGTAGCACCTTTTAATGCTTTTTTATCACTTCCCTTATAAACCTTTGCTAATAAATCAGCCGTAACAGGTGGAATTTCAATCGCATAAATATCATCACAACAAGTCTTCGCTTTCAAAGAACTAGTACGAGGACGATTGGAAACGAATACGCCATTCATCCCTTCCTTATCTAAGTAAAAAGATTGTTCATCTAAAGAAGTGTTATAGCCCTTACCCATATTTTTTGGTGCACTCCATTGTTGACCATTCCAAGTAGAAGTAAAAATATCTAAGCCTCCTAAGCCCGCTAAACCATTGGAACTAAAATACAAAGCGCCTTCTCTATAAAATGGCGTCACCTCATTTCCTGGAGTATTAATGCCAGGACCTAAATTAATTGGATCACCGTATACTCCTTTTCCTTTTTTAGTCGCGTACCAAATATCATCTCCTCCTTCACCTCCTTCCATATCGGATACGAAGAATAAGACTTCTTTACCAAATAATTCTCCAACTGCTGGTTCCTTGGCAATGAATTCTAATCCTTCAAAACCTATTAGTACTTCATTTGCTGCGCCCCAGCTACCGCCATTTTCCTCTGCATAAAAGATCTTACTTAACTCTACCTTATTGCCTCTTAGCAAAGCACGAGTAAAATACATGGTATTTCCATCTGCAGAAAAAGCAGGATTACTCGTTTGAAAATCATCTCTATTAATCTTGACATTAAGTGGTTCCCCTTTATCCCAGCCTTTTGATCCTTTGCTCGCACTATATATTTGTACATAAGGAATGTCTCCTGCTTCTGCTTCGATCACTTCATCTACGTCGCCGAAGCTAGCATAGTAAAGTTGATCTTTATATAATACAGGTCCATATTCAGAATACTTTCCACTTAAATTTTTAATTCGTTCTATTTTTAAACCATTAACTTCTTCGCCGTCGTCTTCTGTCACTCCCCAAGCCATTGCCATTTTCAAGCCTTCTATTTCTTTCTCTGCCATGGTTCGCTTGGCTTCATCCTTACTACCTTTTAGAAATAGTTCAAATTGCTCCATCGCTTCCTCATATTTGGAAGTCATTTTCAGCATTCTACCATAGTCGTAGCGATCTTCTACAAACTCATTGTCTTGATCTTTTCTTGGACCTAAGTATCGCTTGAATACGGTTGCTGCCTTTTTATAATCTCTCAACTCCTGATGCAGGTAGGCCATATCTCTATTGACCGTTCCATCTTTTGTTTCTTGATAATATTTGTCAAACCAGACAGCTGCTTGATAAGCGTCTTGTTTTTCCAATTGTGCTTGAGCCGTTTTGAGCATCATTCTTGGGGTCGCCTTGTTTAAAGGCTGAGCTACTGCAAACGTTACGCTTAATAGAATAGCGAAAAGCAAGGTGATAGTACTTTTCATATTGATTGTGTTAATTATATTTTTTCATTGTTCTTTTTTCACCTGCCTGCGTTCCTTGGAAGGCAGGTTGAAAAAAAAGAACCAAAAATTCTAGTCTAAAAAAAACTGGCAAGCCCACCCCTTCGGGTTCGGAATTGACTTTCCTTATGCTCAAACAGTTTTTAGACGGGCATCCCGCCTAGATGTTGACTACTTGATTTTGACAGTGTTTTTTGAAGCTAGATACTTTAGATTACTAGGCTGATTCTAAAATAGAAATCGAACAAGCCATGCAGTCAACATCATGAGTCTGACTTCTGACAGTTCCGTTAGCGTAAGCTAACCAGAACGATCTGACGGCTGACTTCTTCTAACCTTCGGTCAGACTACAAGTCTGGACAGAAAATAACAGGCGGTACCGCTGGCTCTTTATAGATTCTAATGATTTTATTAACTGCCAATTCAAAGCCGCCTCTAAGATTGTTAGTAGAGGTTAAACCAGAAGTGGTTAGGTCATAGGCTAA
>CALJIY010000118.1 GCA_937973945.1 uncultured Saprospiraceae bacterium
AGTATGGGATAACAACCAAGAATGGGCCTTCTTTGGTTCTCGGACTGGAACATATTATCCGCACTTAGGAGATCTATCAGATTTGATAGGACCCGTCAATGGGAGTTGGACGCTAAGAGTATTAGATGCCAATCCAGAAGGAAATGATATAGGTAGACTAATTGACTTTGATATTGAGTTTTGTGAAGAAGAAGGACTAGAATGTAATCCTTGTAAAGACGAAGCAGCAGCAGGTATTCCTTGTGTTTTTGAATTGGAAGGCTCTATTGAAGAAATTACTCCTATAGAAACACCCTGTATAGAGGTGATGGCACAGAATATGGCATTTTTAAAAGAAATGCATTGGGAGATGGCTTGGGACCCGACCATTATTAAATATGTAGCCGTACAGAATATCGATAATGTTGCCCTACCCGATTTCAAAATCAGTGATTTTAGCACGACGAATCAGACGATCCAATTTGATTATGTTTTACCTGCGGATGATACCCTAGGGATAGTGGTTGCAGATAGCACCGTCCTCTTCCAAGTCTGTTTTGAAGCCCTAGGAGAAGAAGGCGATTCTTCCTTATTTAATTTCAATAATATAGCAATTACCCAATTAGAGGATGCAGCGGCGGTACTATCAGGTACAGACAGTCAATCTGGTAAAGTATTGATTGCCGTAGACCTTTCCGCAGATTGCGGAACGGCTAGACAGCTATGCGATAAAACGCCCATCGAAGTCAATAAAACAAAAGGTCCAGGTTTATTTAAAGAGGAAGGTGATGCAGGAAGTTGCTGGGGTGAAGCGGCAGAGACGCAATCTAAATGGTTTGTATTCGATATCTTATCTAGTGGTACTTTAGAATTTGCGATTATTCCCAAAGGTAATGCTGGGTATCGATATAATCTCTTGCTAGGCGACTGCGAAACAAGTGCCGTGGAATGCTATAGTGGAGGGACTAATAACAACCGGGCAATAGGGCTAAGTGATGATGGAGAAGGTATTTTTGGTGTGGAAGGAAAATTTGACCCTGCAAGAACGGTAAGCGCAGGGGAACGATATTTTCTAGTCGTCGATAACAAAGATGCTAATGAGGTAGGGTTTGACTTGCAATTTGCAGGAAGTGCCGCCATTGGAGATGCAACGTTGAGGGTCGCTATTGAAACACCCCCTATATTAAATTGTGTTACAGACACTTTAATATTAAATACCGCTACCACTTCTACAGATGGTAACTATTCCTATGTTTGGGAAACTCAAGGAGTCGAGTTCAAGGATGATGCTGATATATTAGCCCCTATAGTCGATAAGGCAGGCCTATATAGTTTGACCGTAGAAGACCAAGATACCAAGTGTAGCGTAGTAGCCAGCGTGGAGGTAACAGATGATTTTAATTATCCAATCGCTAAAATCACCAAAGATCAAGACACCCTAAATTGTATCAATGAAATTCTAGAATTAGACGGAAGCAATTCTTCTCAAGGAGATGAATTCATTTATGATTGGAGTGGAACGGTCTTTAATAAACCTAGTCCTACGAATGCGAGTATAGATCGAGCAGGCACTTACATATTATCCGTGACCAATGAAACCAATAGCTGTATTTCCAAAGATACGATTCGGGTCGTTGCCGATTTTCTAGCGCCAGATTTAGAAGTGTCGGATGATATCATTAGTTGTAAAATACCAAGCCTTACAGCACTAGCAATCAGTCAAACGCCAAGTGCCATGATCACTTGGTCTGGTGATCCGCTCAGTGCATCTGTGACGTCTCGAGAATTAACGATTACAGAACCTGGAATCTATTCGGTCATGGCTACAGCAGCCAATGGCTGTACGACTATTGATACGGTCACTATTTCAGACGAGCGTGTGTTTCCTGAGGTAGTAGCGGGCGCAACAACGATGCTAAGTTGTCAAAGTCCCACCTTTGAATTAAAAGGGGAAGCCTCTAGTAGTGGTTTTGAATTTGTCTATAATTGGCGAACCGCAGACGGTCGCTTTGTAGAAGGCACAGATACTACCAGCGCCAATCCGACTATTGATCGGGCGGGAACGTATGTTTTAGAAATTTTCAATACAATTAATGGTTGTGTTCAAAAAGATTCTGTAACCATTACGGAAACTTTTGTCCTACCAGTGGTCAATATAGTTAGTGATACGGTCTTAACTTGTGATCAACCTAGCATTCTAATAGATGCGTCCCAATCTGATATCGGCGCTAACTTCAATATCGATTGGCAAGCAAAGGAAGGCGGAAATTTTTCGGCAGCCCAAGACAGCTACCGACCAGAGATCAATAAAGGCGGCACCTTTGTCCTCACCATCACCAATACGGATACTGGATGTAGCAAAAAAGATTCTATACAAATTACAGAATCTATGGATCGTCCTAATATAAATACAACGGACAATGTCATTTCTTGTAAGGCTCGGCAGGTAACTCTATCTGCTCAAAGTGATACCTTAGGCGTCGTGATGACTTGGTCAAGTGATGCGTTACCGAATGATCTTATGGGTGATCAAATTCAAGTAAACATACCAGGCAATTATGAAGTAGAAGCACTGGCACCCAATGGTTGTACTAATTCTGAATTGGTGGTTGTAGTGGATAGTTTGCAAGCTCCTGATCTAGAAATTCCGACGGATACCACACTGACTTGTTCTGTGAGTGGTATTAATTTGACCGCTACCACTAGCTTTCTAAACAGCCAATTATTATGGGTCACACCAGATAGCGATACCATTCGTTCCAATGAATTTTTCGCAGAAAAAATAGGTATGTATAGCCATACCGTTATTGGTTCAAACGGCTGTTTTACTACAAAATCTTTAGAAGTTAAAAAAGACGAAAATGCCCCCATTGTTAATTTAGCCATGCCACCAGCACTGACTTGCGATGCGCCAATCAGTGATTTAAGCGCAGTAGGTTCTTCCGAAGGAAATACCTTTTCTTATGATTGGTCTACGGCAAATGGACAATATGAAACAAGCAGTGATTTAAATAGTCTTGCTGTTCAAGTTATTGAGCCAGGTACTTACTATTTTTCTGTATATGATAGTTCCAATGATTGTGAAACAATAGACAGCATAGCAGTAGAGGACATTAGAAAATTTCCAATCGTCAATTTTAATATTCCTCCATTTGATACCCTTACTTGCGTCAAAGAAAGCATCAATTTTTTTGGTACTACAGATGTGCTTGGAGACAGGGCGTATAGTTGGCAAAAAACCGATAGTCTACTTTCTGAAACAGAAGCATTAGCCATCACCGAACCTGGTATATATAGTTTGGAAATTACAGACCTCAGTAATAATTGCGCTACTACAGAAATAGTCAATATCGCGATTGATACCATCACACCCAAATCGGAAGCAGGCCCCGCTCAGATATTAAACTGCGCCGTCAATACGATTCAGCTAGACGGCGAAGGTTCTTCTGAAGGGGATAATTTTTCTTATATCTGGACCTATAATGCTAACTCTATTGGCGACGAAAAGCAGGTGGATGTAAGCGAGCCAGGTATTTAC
>CALJIY010000119.1 GCA_937973945.1 uncultured Saprospiraceae bacterium
AAAAAACCAATTAAGCCTTTCTTACCATTTTGATAAGCCTTTACTTTATCCGGATTGTTGGCAATTACCTCATCAGCTAAATCTTCTAAGAAATTTGAATCTGTGGACTGCAAAATATTGAGCGACTCCGCTAAATCTAAGGGCGTTTTATTGGGCGAGGTGATCAGTGCAGGTAGTAATTTCTGATAAGCAATAGAGTTACTTACTTTACCATCATCTATTAATTGGATGAGCCCTGCTAAGGAATTACTCGAAACAGGAAAATCAGTAATAGTTATTTTTTCTTCATCTGCCCACGGTTTTATTTTATTGATGGTTAGATTGGCTGCTGCTTTAAAGTTTTTCGTTTGTTTAGCCAGATCCATAAAGAATAAAGCGGTAGCTTTTTCCTCAGTTAGTATTTGTGCATCATAGGTAGATAATCCATAGTTACTTGTAAATTGCTCTTGCAATTCCCAAGGAAGCGGTGGCATTTTATCCATTATTCCTTCCAAGTAATCATCAGATAATACGACAGGTGGCAAATCTGGTTCTGGAAAATATCTATAATCATGAGCATCTTCTTTATCTCTCAGTGGGGTAGTGATACCCGTCTCAGGATCAAAATTTAAAGTCTGTTGTCGTACCTTTCCCCCAGACTCTATCAAATCGATTTGCCTTTTGCGTTCATAGCTAATTGCCTTACGTGCAAAACGCATAGAGTTTAGATTTTTTACCTCGCACCGTTCACCATAGGTGGTAGATCCTTTTGGCATGACTGAAATATTGCAATCACATCGCAGCGATCCTTCTTGCATATTTCCATCAGACACTTCTAAATATCGGACTAGTTGGCGCATGGCTGTCATGAGTGCGTCTACTTCTTGTTCGGATCGTAAATCAGGCTCCGTCACAATCTCTAAGAGCGGCACGCCTGCCCGATTTAAATCGATTAAAGTGGAAGAAGGGTCCATATCATGAATCGACTTACCCGCATCTTCCTCCATGTGGATATGGTGAATACGAATCACTCTTTCTTGACCTTCTATATTTAGTTTTACGGATCCACCTAAACAAATAGGGTGGCGATCCTGCGTAATCTGATAGCCTTTTGGTAGATCCGCATAGAAGTAATTTTTACGATCAAAGTTGTTTTTTTGATTAATCGTACAGCCTAGTGCCATGCCCAATCGGACCGCAAATTCTATTTGTCGTTTATTCAATTTAGGCAAGGTACCTGGATGCCCTAAAGAAATAGTACTAATATGTGTGTTGGGATCTCCTCCAAATCGGGCATCATCTCCGCAGAATGCTTTACTTTTTGTAGCTAATTGTACGTGAATTTCTAAACCGATTACTGTTTCGTATTGATCGTAGATGGTCATTGTTTCTTTTTAGAATAGAGAATAGAGAAGCGAGAATAGAGATATAATTCGTTTTATTCAAAAAATCATTGAATGGAAACAGATGGTATGTATGATTTCTACTCTTACTTTTTTACTATAAACTTATTATCTACAAAGGTAAGTGTCCTACAGGGAAGAATAAATAGTAGGGGAGAATTTCACTAGCGATTTTCAACACTAAGTAACGACGAAATAATAAGTTGGTCATCTGGACGAGAAGATTTTGTTCTCAGTTTTTCTTAAAAAATCCTTGCATAGCCTAGCTACGGAAGTATTTTTTAAGAGAAGTTGTTTAAGAATGTATTCTGCAATCAGTTGTAAGTGCTTGATTTCTAGGACAAAGCTCTTTTTTGTTTTCGTAGCCTTAGCTACGAGAATAAAAAAAGCTGAAGTATCTAGGAATCAATGGCTTGCAAATGATGCATCAATTCATTTTTAAACAACTTCAGAGAAAATGAGGGCAAAAGATTCCGTCCTAGATGTTCAAGTTATTCTTTCGTCGTTACTAAGTACTAAGGACAAAAAATAAAAGAGCACAATTAGAATTTTCTCCAAACACATAGACACATAGAGCACATAGCCTATGTGCCCTATCTGTCTATGTGTTTAGGTATTAAGTTTAGTTTTGTTCAAGGAATTATTTAGGGACTAGGAAAAAAATAACCTACCCATTCTGACTTGTTCTTTTTCTGTCTAAGAAACCCAAAAAATAGAACCGTAGCCCAGCTATGCTTCGATTTTTTGCAGCCCATCCGCTTTGCGGTTCACTTGCTACGCAAGTTCATCTTACACAAAAAAATAACTACGCCATAACGGGTACTTTATTTATTACCTACTCCCTAACCTTTATTAAAGAGTTTTGAACTCCCTATTAAAAAAAAATGATTTACATTCTACTATTCCTACTGTTGTTGCTTATCGGGTTCTTTCTATTTGTCAAATCAGGGATTCAGCTTCCTAAAAATATAGATACCTTAATTTCGACCTTACAAAAAGAGCCCATTCCTATTTTAATAAAAGGTAAAACGGGTAAGGCAAAGAATGGGGAAGTGTCTATCTTCTATGAAGCAATAAATGGAATAGATTCTAGCAAAGAAACCATATTGTTAATTTGTGGACATACCCAGACTTTATTAGATTGGTATCCACATTTCTATCAACCATTAATTGACGCGGGCTATCAAGTCATTCGGTTTGATAATAGAGGTGTTGGTCAATCCGATTGGCTGACAGACTGGGGGAAGCCCAATAAGTATAAATTGGAGGATATGGCTAAGGATGCGATTGCTGTATTAGATGCCGTAGGAGTCAAACAAGCGCATATCATCGGGATGTCTATGGGTGGGATGATTGGACAGCGATTGGCGATTAGTCATTCAGAACGGGTTTTATCCTTGACCTCTATCATGTCCACGGGATATTTTGATGATCCTACATTGGTGAATGTCCCACCACCTTTTATGAGAGATATTATACGTGTTACGCTTCGCTATGCTATTAACAAAGATCGAGAGGAAACGAAACTCAAACTGCACCTTGCGGTTAGACGAATGTTGCAAGGTAAGGGAGGCTATGCCTTCGATGATACCATGGTCTTGAAAAAAGCATTGTATGAAATTCGAGAAAGAAATGGCTACCATGTAAAAGCTACCGATCAACACTCTTATGCCATTAAAGCATCTGGTTCTAGATATGAAGAATTAAGTTCGATCAAAGTGCCTACCTTAGTGATTCATGGAACGACGGATCCATTGATAGATTTTCCGCATGCGCAAAAGTATGCGCCTATGATTCCTCATGCAGATCAATTGTTTATAGACGGAATGGGGCATGATTTACCGAAGGTGCATATGGGGACTATGATGAAAGCGATTTTTAATAATTTGAATGCTAAAAATAAGTTAGTTTAAAATAGATGAGCAATATAGATTTAATAGGATTTACGGGCGTCTTACTAATATTGATTGCGTACTTTCTAAATATTAATAATAAGCTAGCATCAGAACATATAGCTTATATATTACTGAATTTGATTGGTGGTATATTAGCTTGTTTAGCCTCTCTGTTGATGGAGTTTTATCCCTTTGTATTATTGGAAGG
>CALJIY010000120.1 GCA_937973945.1 uncultured Saprospiraceae bacterium
GTTTAATACATAATAGGTAAGCGTATCTGCTACTCCACAAACACTTACATCATTCAATTCTGGATACCCAGGTATCCCATTCAGATCTTCTGTGAATAGGGTCGGGCATTGTGCTAAACTTATATTAGAAAAGTAAAGTAGAATAAAAAGAATCTGAAGGGATGATTTTAATGGAGCAATTAAAGACTGTTTTTTCTTTAATGGAACAAGTAGTGATAGATACCATTGTAGAAAGTAGTTTTTTAAAGTCACGAATGAAGTAACACTTTTTTTCATGAGACACATTTGTTTGGAGGTGCGAACGAAGCACCAAGTAGATATAGGATCTACTCTTAAAGTAATAAGTAATAAGATAAGTGGCTAAAGTCTCAGAAGTTGGAGTGAAAGAAGATTTGGAATAGCGATAATATTTATCCCTAGATTAGTAAACCAAATGTATTTACCTAAGAGCTTGTCTAAATTTCTACTTCCTGATAACCAATATCTTAGGAACTTGAGTTCGCATTAAAATAGTCACCTAGCTCGCTAGGCAACAATCTTAATGCTTCCTCAAAACCCTAAGCTATTGATAATCAGTTCGTACAAATTTTAGACAAGCTCTAAGAATATTCTACAAAGGGAAGACTCTATAAAGAATCTCTTTAATTGGCATTATTTTAATACCATAAATACAACTACTATTAATTCTCTCCAACAGAGAATTTAACATTACATAGCCAGAATTAACTGCCATTAATTCTGGTTTTTTTATGAAGTTGTTTAAGAATGTAGACTGAGATTAGTTGTAAGTGCTTGATTGTTAGGACGCAGCGTTTTTTATTTTTCGTAGCCTTAGCTACGGGAAATAAAAAAGGCGAAGTCATTAACAATCAATGACTTGCAAATAAGCCAGTTATACATTTTTAAACAACTTCTTTTTAAAAAGTACATTTTTTAATAAAACCGAAATCCATCTCTCTTCTCTGTTCTCGCCTCTAAAAAAACAACTGTGAATTATAAAAAGAAAGAGACCTACAATACCAAAGTCACAAAGGAGCTATCTGAAAAGTACGAGCTGCTACTAGATAGGTTAGGCGAAGACCCTACCAGAGAAGGACTTATAAAAACTCCAGAACGAGCGGCGAAGGCGATGCAGTTCCTAACGCATGGCTACGATTTAGATGCCAAGAAAATCTTGAAGTCTGCAATGTTTAAGGAAGACTACAGCGAAATGGTCATTGTGAAAGATATTGAATTGTATTCCTTATGTGAGCATCATTTATTGCCATTCTTTGGCAAAGCACATATTGCTTATATTCCAGATGGCTATATCGTAGGGCTCAGTAAAATACCAAGAGTTGTCGATGTATTTGCCCGTCGTTTACAGGTGCAAGAGCGATTGACACACGAGGTTTTACATTGTATAGAAGATACCTTAAAGCCACTAGGTGTAGCTATCGTTGTAGAAGCTCGCCACATGTGTATGATGATGCGAGGGGTACAAAAGCAAAATTCTGTGACGACAACTTCTGCCTTTACAGGCGCCTTTAAAAATGTGGAAACTCGAACGGAATTTTTGAATTTGGTGAATGCTAAATTGCATTAAATGTCAAAAGATTTAGACTAGACTTGGTAAGTTTTTGAAACTTCCCAAGTCTAGTTTTTAAAATATTATTGTTTAGTAGCAAAATAGCATGTAATTTGGTAAGGAGAAAACTAAACCTACATACCAACTAAATGCCATCCAACCAAGATCAAATCAAACACCTGCTGATTAAACTAGAGATTCTAGTCAAAAAGCAGGATACCTTCCATAAAGAAATACAGGCATTGCGTCAAGAAATCTATGAATTACGCAATCATTCAAATACCTCTTCTACCGAACAACTTTCCACTCCTCCTATTACAGACATAGATTTATTAATCGAAAAAGAGCCAAGACCAGCTCCCAGTCCAACAATAGTGCCTCCTAAAAAACCACGTTTTAGTCTACCTAACTTTGATATATTCCCAGATGTCAAAGAAGGTTTTGAAAAGTTTATTGGGGAGAATCTAGTGTCTAAAATAGGCATATTAATTTTCATTATCGGGGTAGCAATTGGAGCGAGATATTCTATTGAAAATGATTTGATTAGTCCACTTACCAGAATCATTCTAGGCTATGTAGCAGGGATTGGTTTATTGGGGGTAGGTATCAAATTGAAAACAAATTATACAGATTTGAGTGCGGTGCTCGTGAGTGGAGCAATGGCTATTTTCTATCTAATCACCTTCTTGGCTTATGATTTTTATGCCTTAATACCACAAATGGTCGCCTTCGGATTGATGGTTTTATTTACTGCCTTTACCGTTTTTGCGGCCTTAAATTATAATAGGCAAGTCATTGCACTCATTGGGCTAGTTGGCGCATATGCGGTGCCTTTTTTACTGAGTCAAAAATCAGGGGACATTAGTGTGTTGTTTAGCTACATGACCATTATCAATATAGGGATATTAAGTATTGCCTTTAAGAAGAATTGGAAATGGTTGTACTATGTGAGTTTTGCTATATCTTGGATGATTTATTTAGGCTGGTATGACAACGAGTATGAGCCAGCTCAGTTCAAAATAGCCGTTAGTTTTTTAGTCGTTTTCTTTGTTAGTTTTTATGCTATTTTTCTAGCTTTTAAATTATACCAAAAAGAAAAATTCCGATATACTGACGGGCTACTCTTACTCCTATTCGTCAATGCATTTATATTCTTTGGCGTAGGATTTATGTTATTAGAAGCGCATGAAAAAGGGGAAGAATTCTTAGGGCTTTATACCTTAGGAAATGCGGCGATTCATTTCGCTGTTAGTAGCTATATTTATAAAAAAGACTTAGGGGATAAAAATTTATTCTATCTAGTTACTGGGCTCGTTTTATTGTTTTTGACCATTGCTATTCCCATACAATTAGATGGAAATTGGGTAACCTTAATGTGGGCGGGAGAAGCAGCGCTGCTCTTCTGGCTTGGACGCACCAGAGGCATTTCTTTCTATGAAAAACTAGCCTATCCCCTAATGTTAATCGCATTTGGAAGTATCCTCCATGATTGGAATACAGGCTATACTAGTTATTTCTCCACAAAAGATGCTTCTGAATATTTAAAGCCCTTATTAAATATAAATTTTCTTAGTTCTGTATTATTTATCGCCTTCTTTGGTTTCATTAATTACATCCATCAGCGCTATCGTAGTCAAGATGTATTTTTTAATAGTACAGGCATTAAAAGGTTTATTCCTCTTATCCTGCCCGCTATTTTATTATTCGCTTTGTACAATTCCTTTATTGTAGAAATAGATAACTATTGGGATCAGAAGATTGCTGCTACTCATATTACCTTGGAGGAAGAAGATGGAACACAGAAGATGGTCAATTGGAATCATGATTTATGGAAATTTAAAAATATTTGGCGCGTCAATTTCACCTTATTCTTTTTAATCATATTGTCCTTATTTAATTTGAACATATGGCGAAACAAACCATTGGACAGGGTCAATATTGGATTAAATATAGCAGGCATTATTTTATTTCTAACACAAGGCATTTATACCTTAAGAACATTACGGGCCAGCTACTTAAATCCCGATAATACTGGTTATTATTTACCAACCAATAGTAATATTGGGATCCGATATATTAGCTTCATCTTATTAGGTACTTTATTGTACCTCACTTATGAATATGTCAGGCGAGCCTACACCAAAAGGGACATTAGCAAAGCATTCGATCTCTTCTTACATACGACCATTGTATTAGTGGCAAGTAGTGAATTAATCAATTGGATGGAATTAGCCCATTCTACCCAATCGGACAAATTAGGCTTAAGTATTTTATGGGGCATCTATGCATTGGGCTTGGTTGGTTTAGGTCTATGGAAACAAGAACAACATCTACGCATAGCAGGCATGGTCTTATTTGGAATCACTTTAATCAAACTCTTCTTTTACGATATTGCGCATTTGGATACCATCGCTAAAACGGTGGTGCTGATGTCTTTGGGAATTTTGCTTTTATTGATATCCTTTTTGTATAAGAAGTATCGGGAACGGGTGTAAAAAAGAGAAAGTTCAAGTTCAAGTGTCAAGACCAAGTATCAAAGCTCACAAATCATTGACAACCAGAATTATATAAAACTGCCGTTTTATTTTTGACATAGGTTTTGAATAGTATCTAAAAATATAGACATGAAGTATAAACTACTTTTCCTACTCCTATATATCTACAATGTCACCCACGCACAAATGCGAGACTATTCCTACAAGCGGCCCCTATCAGGCATCCAAAACCAATGGCATCAAGTGCAATTACCCAATGACCTTTTTAAAGCAGTCAAGCAAAATGTAGCAGATATCAGAATCTATGGCATCAGCCCAAAAAACGATACCATAGAGGTGCCTTATATATGGACTTCCCATCAGTCGACCACCAGCTCCATAGATTTCAAAACCATCAATACCAGTCGGACTGCAGCCGGTCATTTTATTACTTTTGAAATCCCTATTGCTAAGAGCATCAATGAAATCGCATTAGATTTTAAAGAAACAGACTTTGATTGGACGATACAGTTAGAAGGAAGTCAAGATCAAAAGAATTGGTATACGATTGTAGAGGACTATCGAATATTAGCTATTAAAAATTCCTTAGAGCAATATGCCTTCACCACACTCAATTTTGCAGATGCTAAATACCAATACTATCGAATACATATTCCTACACAAGACGATGTAAGCCTATTAAAAGCGAGTATTGCCTATCAACAAAAAAATACGACTCCTTTCCTTCAATACCCTATTGACATCGCTACGACCAAAATTGATAAAAAGAGGAAGATCAGTCAATTAGATATACGATTGCCCGAGCCCGTTCCAGTCAGTGCCATCCAAATAGCCATTGCTGATGACTTCGATTATTATCGACCGGTGACCTTTCAATATGCATCAGATAGTATCAAAACAGCCAATGGATGGCAACCGGTTTATCAGTATTTCGGAAATGGCGTGCTCAACTCTTCAACAAAAAATGAGTTCCTCCTACCTTCCAAAATAACTCATCAAATACGACTGACTATTCACAATGCTGATAATCCGCCCTTATCTATTGCCCAAACGACTATTCGCGGCATCCCCTACCAATTGACTGCCCGATTTACCGAATCTGCCAACTATTTTTTAGTATATGGCAATAAAAAAGCCCGCCGACCTACCTACGATGTAAAGCATTACTCGGAGAATATTCCAAATAAGCTACAGCCATTGGTGGTAGGTCCCGTTCAAAAGATACCTGCTGCGACGCCTAGTGCCCCTTTATTTGCTAATAAAGCCTGGCTTTGGGGCATTATGCTATTGATTATTGTGATTTTGGGTGGGTTTACTTTGCGTATGATGGACTAGGATTGACTAGGATTGACTAGGATTCTTAGGATTTATTGGATTTTAGGATGCTCATAGGGATGTTGACTTGGATTGACTAGAATGATTCTTATGATTTATTAGGATGCTCGTTGGGACGTTGACTAGGAAGTCACTGGAAACCACAGCATCCTACTAGTCCTAAAATCCCATAAATCCTAATCAATCCGAGTCAACGTCCCTATGAGCATCCTACAAATCCCATAATCCCACAAATCCTAATCCGTTCTAAGAAAAAAAAAGGAAAATAGTATGTAATTTCTCCAATTATTTTCGTCTTAAAAACGAAAAATAAATAAATGTACTTTTGCGTTTTGAATGATATGGATCATTTGGTAGTTAAAAAACTTAAAATATTGATTATCAAATAGATAGATCGCATACTATTAAACAAACTACACAGGTCAACTATAAATTATGAAATTGATAAAACGATTATTTTCTTTTCTACTATTCTTATTAGTAGTCGTAATAATTGGAATAATAGCCATTCCCTTTTTATATAAGGATAAAGTAATCACTTATGTAAAGGAAGAAGCGAATAAGACATTGAACGCCAAAATGGATTTTGAGGAGGTAGATATATCCTTATTGAGGAGTTTCCCGGATTTGAATGTGCGCTTAGAAAATGTAACCGTGGATGGCGTGGCAGCCTTTGAGGGAGTCCGATTATTTGAGGCAGTGGGGACAGAAGTAGAATTAAACGTATTAGATGCATTTGCTGCTAAGGATAATTTTCCGATTAAGACCTTCTTTTTAAATCAGCCCGTTATTAATCTATTGGTGTTGAAAGATGGGCAGGCCAATTGGGATATCATGAAACCTTCTGAGGAGGTGACAGAAGAGAGTAACTTTTTGGTGAAGATGAAGCAGTATACAGTGGAGAATGGCACCATGACCTATGAGGATCGAAGTTTAGATATGAAAATGGCGGCCAAAGATTTGAATCATACGGGTAGTGGTCAGTTTGCTTCCGATAATTTTGATTTGGCGACTCGGACGCATATCTCTAATTTGAATGTGGAATATGAAGGAATAGACTATTTAAAAAATGCTACAGCAGATTTAGATGCACTGATAGCGATGGATATTCCGAATATGAAATTTACCTTAAAAGACAATGAGCTTTTGCTAAATGCCTTAAAGATAAATACGTCGGGAACATTTGATATGAATGGGGAAGACTACGTAATGGATTTGACCTTCAATTCACCGCAAGGAGATTTCAAAAGTTTATGGTCTTTGATACCAGGTGTTTTTACTGCCGACTATGCAGCCGCAACTATTAATGGTAAGATGGGTTTTAAGGGCTTTCTAAAAGGAACCTATAACGGCGCTCGAGGTCGCTACCCTGCCTTCCAAATCAAAGCCGATGTAGACAATGGAAATGTAAAATATCCAGACCTACCTGTAGGCATAGCAGGTATATTTACCAATATGAAAATTGAGAGTCCTAGTAGTGATTTCGATAAAATGGTGGTGGATATTCCTCAATTTAAAATGCAGGTAGGCGACAATCCAGTAAGTGGCGCATTCAATTTGACGACGCCTGTTTCTGATCCTACCATAAAAGGAAATTTAAAGGGAATCATCAATTTGGAAGAGATGGGTCGAGCCGTTCCAATAGAAGGAATAACAGAATTAAAAGGGATCGTAAAATCTGATGTGGTGTTCAATGCCTCCCAATCTCAACTAGATAAAGGACAATATGAGCAAGTAAATATTGAAGGGACAATGAGCATGGATGATGTGTCGATACAACAAACTGGAACCCCGCCGATTGTTATTAATAATATGACCACAGACTTTAGCCCACAACGAGTCAAATTAGAATCTTTTAATGCGAAGTTGGGCGAAAGTGATATTCAAGCTACGGGGCAAATTGATAACGTCTTAGCCTATTTCAGTCCTGATAAGACGATGGAAGGAACGATCAATTACAGTTCGAATTACTTTAATGTCAATGAGTGGATGTCAGAGACGGAAGCAAGCGAAACTACAATCACCCCAACAACAGATAGTATCGCCGCTCCTTTCGATCGGTTCAATTTTAAGGTAGATGGTTTTATTAATAAAATGGATTATGATACCTACCAGTTAACAGATGTGAAAACGACAGGTAGTATCAGTCCAAATGAATCTACCATTGACAACTTTAGTACGGTAATCGGAAAAAGTGATATCCAAGCTTCTGGTAAGGTTGTAAATCTAATGGACTATGCACTAGAAAATGAAGTCTTAACAGGCGAGATACAACTAAAATCTAAGTATTTAGACTTGAATCAATTCATGGTGGAAGGAGAAGCGACAGATACAACAGAGGCAATGTCTGTAGTACCTGTTCCAGAGCGAGTAGATTTAATTATGCATACGAAGATTGATAAAGTTCATTATACCAATTTTGATATACAAAATATAAATGGCTTCATAGAGGTAAAAGAAGAGGTCGCAAAAATGGAAGACATTCAAGGAAAAATATTAGGCGGAGATATTAAATTTGGTGGTAGCTACGATACCAAGGATATGGCGGCACCTAAATTTACATTGAATTATGATCTAGCCAAATTAGATTTTAATAATGCCTTTAACACCTTTAACACCTTCCGATTAATTGCCCCATTAGGGAAGTACATAGATGGTAAATTTACGTCTAATTTAAAGATGAGTGGTACCTTGGGAAAGGATCTAGTACCAGATCTAAGTAGCTTAAATTTATCTGGTTTCCTACACACCTTTGGCGCAACTATTCGAGAATCACAGGTATTTGAAAGGCTATCTGAAAAGCTACAAGTAAAGGCTTTAAAGAACGTAAAGTTGCAAGATTCCAAGAACTGGGTGGATATTAAAGATGGCTATTTAGAATTAGAGGAAGCAACCCATAAAATCGGAAAGGATATAAGTTTGAAAGTAAAAGGCAGACATCATCTTTTACAAGAAGACTTATTTTATTTAATAGAAGCCAATATTCCAAAATCCGAAATCAATAAAACGGCCGTTGGTCAAGTAGCTAATCAAGGTTGGGAATTATTGGCAAAAGAAGCACAAAAAAGAGGCGTAGATATTGATAACGGAGATATGGTCAAGCTTAATATTAATATGACCGGTTCTATGGCCAAACCAATCTTCAAAATCATTCCAGTGGGCACAGATGGTACGGTTTCTTTTGAAGAAAAAGCCAATGAAATTGTCAAAGCTACGGTAGACAAAGCAGTAGATTCCGTAAAAACCACCGTCAATCAAAAAGTAGATTCTGTAAAGAATGTTGTACAGACGCAAGTCGATTCCGTAAAAACAGTCGTCAACGAGGTAAAAGATTCTCTAAAAGTAGTCGCCCAAGAAAAGACGGATCAAGTCCTAGACAAAGGAAAAGCAGAAGCATCAAAAATCATAGATTCCGTCCTGGTCAAAAATATACCAGCACTTGATAGCCTACTCTTAAAAGATAGCAGCAAAGTAACAGATAAAGTAAAGGATATACTGAAAGACTTCAATCCTTTCAAGAAAAAGAAAAATGGGAATTAAAGTCCCAACGGCTGGGCTGGCTTGTTCTCAGAAGAACAAAGAGCGTAAGCCAAACACCTTGCAGCCCATGACGCAGTCATGGGAAAAAATAAAACCTTAGATTTGCCAACACATTAAAAATAATAGCCAACTATCAAAAATTTCTCCTATTTCCTCGCCAAACGCCTAGCAGTAACGAACAAACAGTCGTTCTCTAGACTAATTATTAGAATAGCCATTGCTGCCATCGCTTTATGCCTCGCAGTTATGATTATTGCCACAGCGATGATTAGTGGATTTAAAAAAGAAATTAGCGAAAAGATATTTGGCTTTTGGGGACATATCTCCATCACCGATATCAATACCAACCAAGCCTACGAGACAGAACCCATCAATAAAAATCAAACCTTCTACCCGAATTTAAAAGAAGTTGGTCAAGTAGCGCACATGGCCAACCCAGAAATATTAGGTTTTGAATATGAGGGGGTGCCCACAGAAAAACTATCAGAAGGAGGCATTCGACATATTCAAGTCTATGCCTTAAAACCAGGTATCATACAGACGAATGGCGCAATCGAAGGCATCATCTTAAAAGGGGTTGATAGAGACTTTGATTGGGATTTCATGCAAAAGTTTCTAAAAGAGGGAGAGCTACTTTTTAGAGGAGATACCCTATCTAAAAATAGACCGATCATAATTTCCCAACAAACGGCAGACCGACTAAAAGTAAAAGTGGGTGATAAATTTATCATCGTCTTTATTCAAGATAACAATCAAATCAAGCGACGCTTCCAAGTCAAAGGTATCTACAAAACAGGCTTAGAAGAATATGATAAAAGAATAGCTATTGTCGATATTGATGTCATCCAGCAATTATTAGGTTGGAAAGAAGATCAAGTGGGTGGTTTTGAAATATTTCTAGATAATATAGAAGATCTTCCTATTTTTAGAGAATATATCTATTATGAGGTATTACCAAATCGGCTAGTAGGAGAAAGTATTCGGCGGAAATTTCCAGCCATATTTGACTGGCTAGAGTTTCAAAATATCAATGAGCGAATTATCATTGTACTGATGATTTTGGTATCCATCATTAATATGATTACCGCTTTATTAATTTTGATTATTGAACGAACCAATATGATTGGTATTCTCAAAGCAATGGGCGGTAGTGATTGGACGATCAGAAAAGTATTTTTGTACCAAGCCGCTTATATCATTGGATTAGGTTTACTTTGGGGTAATATTATAGGATTGGGTATTTGCTGGTTGGAAGATAAATTTCACTTTGTGACCCTGACCGAAGAAAATTATTATCTATCTTATGCACCTATAGATTTCAACTTTTGGACAATTTTCTTATTAAACGCAGGTACGATTTTAATCACTTTAATTTTTCTAATTATTCCTACCTACTTGGTAACCAAAATTAGCCCTATTAAAGCCATTCGTTTTAATTAAAAAAGACAAATTTGTTCATAGCAATCATATTATATAACGCTGTTATCCCCCTTACTGAACCAATTTTTCAGAATTAGTTCTCATTCAAACTATTAAATTGTAAGCATGCACAAATCAGGTTTTGTAAACATTGTAGGAAGACCTAACGTTGGGAAATCCACCTTAATGAATGCATTAGTAGGGGAAAGAATGTCCATCATCACCAGTAAACCACAAACGACTAGACATCGAATAAAAGGTATATTGAGTGGAGATGACTTTCAGTTAGTCTTTTCAGATACACCTGGGTTCATTGAAGAAACGCATTACAAAATGCAGGATTCCATGAACAAATTCGTCTCTTCCACCTTTGAAGATGCGGATACCATGCTATTCGTCATTGATAAGTACGATAAATATGAACAAGAAGACCCCTTGGTTAAAAGACTCCGACAATTAGAAGTACCTAAGTTTTTAGTCATTAATAAAATCGACCTGTCCACACAAGAAGAAACACAAGAATTAATAGATAAATGGATGACTTGGGTGGACTTCACAGGCGCCTATCCGATCTCCGCACTCAATAAATTAGGAACAGAGGGTTTACTAAATAAAATATTAGAAAACACCAAAGAAGGTCCAGCCTACTATCCGAAAGATCAACTAACCGATCGCTCGGAACGTTTCTTTATCAGTGAGATCATTCGAGAAAATTTATTAGAACAATACAAACAAGAAATTCCCTACTCTTGCCAAGTGGTCGTAGATTCCTTCAAAGAAGGAACTACCTCTGGAGCAGAAAATATCACCCGTATTGAAGCACACATATACGTCATGCGAAAGTCCCAAAAGCCAATCATCATCGGCAAAGGAGGACAAGCCATCAAAAAATTAGGCATTGCAGCTAGACACGATATAGAAAAATTC
>CALJIY010000121.1 GCA_937973945.1 uncultured Saprospiraceae bacterium
TCTAAATAAATTAAAATCAAAGTTATGGGTTCCACACCAGTTGTTGCTCCAGAAAAGACAAGAGAAGATATTTTGATTGAAGAGCAAGGTTTTGATGACCATTTTCATGATCACCATCATGGAGATAAGTTTCAATCCAACTTCATTACGAAGTATGTCTTCAGTATGGACCATAAGATCATAGCCAAACAATTCTTAATAACAGGAATGTTTTGGGCATTGATCGGTGCAGGTATGTCTATCATCTTTCGTTTACAATTAGGTTTTCCAGAAGAAAATTTCTCTTGGTTAAAGCCTTTATTAGGTAATTGGATCATGGTGGATGGAGAAGGTATTGGTACATTAGATCCTCAATTTTACTATGCATTGGTAACGATGCACGGTACGATTATCGTTTTCTTTGTATTGACTGCCGGACTGAGTGGAACGTTTAGTAATCTGCTGATACCCCTCCAATTAGGAGCAAGAGATATGGCATCGCCATTATTAAATATGCTATCCTATTGGTTCTTCTTTTTATCGGGAGCCATTATGTTTGCTTCTTTATTTTTAAGCACAGGTCCATTCTCTGGTGGTTGGACGGCTTATCCGCCATTAAGTGCTTTACCACAAGCCTCTTCTGGTTCTGGTGCTGGTATGACGATGTGGACGGTAAGTTTAGTGTTCTTCGTAGTATCTGTACTTTTAGGTGGTATCAACTATATTACAACGGTATTAAATCTTCGAACGAAAGGAATGACAATGTGGCGAATGCCATTGACCATTTGGGCATTTTTTGTAACAGCAATTATTGGTTTATTATCTTTCCCAGTATTGGCATCCGGTTTCTTCTTGATGATGTGTGATAGAGGATTAGGTACTAGTTTTTATTTAAGTGAAATATTTGTAGGTGGTGAGGCCTTAGATTATGTCGGTGGTAGTCCAATCTTATACCAGCATTTATTTTGGTTCTTAGGTCACCCTGAGGTATATATTATTATTCTTCCAGCGATGGGCTTGGTATCAGAGGTATTATCTGTACATGCAAGAAAGCCAATTTTCGGATATAAGGCGATGGTCTTCTCTATATTAGCAATTGCTTTCTTATCCTTTATCGTATGGGCACACCATATGTTTATGTCAGGTGTGAATCCTTGGATTTCTAATTTCTTCGTATTATTTACTTTGATTATTGCCGTACCATCGGCGGTAAAAGTATTTAACTGGATAACGACTGTCTATCGGGGTAATCTACGATTTAATTCCGCCTCTTTATTTGCAGTTGGTTTTGTATCTATGTTTATTTCTGGTGGTTTAACGGGTTTATTCTTAGGTAACTCTGCAATTGATATTCAATTACACGATACGTACTTCGTAGTTGCCCATTTCCATATTGTAATGGGTATTGCGGCATTCTTTGGAATGTTTGCAGGAATCTATAATTGGTTCCCTAAGATGTATGGCCGTTTCATGAATGAAACTTTAGGTAAGATTCACTTCTGGGGTACCTTAATCGGTGCTTACGCTATATTCTGGCCAATGCACTACTTAGGTTTAGCAGGTGTGCCAAGAAGATATTACCGTTTTGATACATTTGATGCATTCGCTCACTTCGGGGCAATGAATAAGTTTATAACAGTTGCTGCAATTGTAGTATTTGCTTTGCAAGTATTATTTGTAGTGAACTTCTTCTATAGCATTTGGAAAGGTAAGAAAGTAACGACTCGTAATCCATGGGGTGCGACTACTTTAGAGTGGACGACTCCAATTAATCCTGGCCACGGTAACTGGCCTGGTAAAATTCCTACGGTTACAAGATGGGCGTATGATTATGGTAAAGACGGAAAAGAATTCGTTTCCCAAGTAGAACCATTAGCGGAAGGAGAGTTGACGGATGGTGAAGGTGCTCATCATTAATTGATTACTAATTATTGATTATACCTTATTTCCTAGTGAAATAACTAATCATCAATAATCAATAATAAAAATATTGCAAAGCAAGTCATTAAATAAAGAACAGGGATTATTCGGCAGTTTAGGAGATAAACTAACGGACTATAATCTATTAGTAAAGTTCAAGCTGAATGTGACAGTTGTCTTTTCAGCGGTAATGGCTTATCTGATTGCCTTTGATGGAACGCCATCATGGGTAGGTATTTTACTCTTAGGTGTTGGCGGCTTTTTAGTAACAGGTGCAGCGAATGCTTTAAACCAAGTACTAGAAAGAGATTATGATAAACTAATGAAGCGGACAGAAAACCGGCCCTTAGCGGCAGGTAGGATGTCTGTATCAGAAGCCGTACTAGCAGCAGGCCTAATGTGTATGGCAGGTACCTTTTGTTTATCTATCTTCAACGCTTGGGCTGGCTTATTAGGAATGCTGTCAATGGTGTTGTATTCTTTTGTGTATACACCAATGAAGCGCGTTTCTACTTCGGCTGTAGCAATAGGTGCTATACCAGGAGCATTGCCATTAATGATCGGTAGTGTAGCTGCGGAAGGCACTCTAACAAGTTTAGCAATTGCTTTATTTGCGTTACAATTTTTCTGGCAATTTCCACATTTCTTTGCCATTGCATGGGCAGGAGATGAAGATTATAAAAGAGCAGGATTTCATTTATTACCCAATAAAACGGGTGCGCTAGATAGTAGCGTCGGCATGCAATCTGTGATTTATGCTTTGTTTTTGATTCCTGTAAGTTTTTTACCTTATCTATTAGGGGCAACAGGAATTATTTCAGCGATAATTATAGCGATCTCTAGTCTGATTTATGCAGGCTTCGGATGGAATTTATATAAAAAATGTACTAGGGCAGCAGCTTTACAGTTAATGTTTAGCTCTTTTGTTTATTTGCCGCTTGTACTTTTTGCTTTGTACCTTGATAAGGTTTAAAAGATGTCAGGAGTCAGACCGCTGCGCTGTCAGGGGTCAGATTTATGGTGTTGACAGATGCGTAAAGACGATATCTGTTTTCTTTTTTAAAAATATCAAATTTAAAGATAAGTGGTGTCAACGTCATCAGTCTGACAGCGTAGCGATCTGACAGTTCCGTTAGCGCAAGCTAACCAGAACGATCTGACATCTGACTTCTAAATAAAAAACAAATGGTGGCATTAAACGATAAAAACAGAGTAGGAAGAAGCAAAATGCATCCCTTGAAGTTTTTGCTAATCATTTCTTGTGCGAGCATCATGATGCTATTCGCAGGATTGACGAGTGCTTATATCGTTAGAAGAGCGGGAGGGAATTGGTTAGAATTTAGATTGCCGAATTTGTTTTTCATTAATACGGCAGTCATTCTATTGAGTAGTGTGGCTTTACAAGCTGCATACCATTTTTTTACAACAGGAAAAGAAAAGCTATATAAAGGACTATTATTTGGCGCCTTTATATTGGGCTTATTGTTTATAGTATTGCAATACCAAGGTTGGTTAGATATGCATGCGATAGGAGTGGAGCTAACAGGGAATCCTGCAGGCTCTTTTGTGTATGTGATTTCGGGGGTACATGCAGCGCATATTCTAGCAGGTTTAGCGGCTTTGACCGTAGCATTGGTACAAGCATTCTCCTTGAAATATACCGTAACTCCGAGAAGGAAATTACGATTTGAACTAACGTTAATCTACTGGCACTTTGTAGGTTTTCTTTGGTTATACTTATTGACATTTTTTGTAATTCAATCATAGTAATCAATGATGAATGTTGAATGAGCAATGATGAATGTTGGAACATTCAGAATAGGTTTATTTAAAATTCAAAATTGTAATCTAAAGACAAGAAAAATAATGGCACACGATACTGCTGTTCACGATGAGGCACACGGACATGGTCACCACGATCATGGTAACGAAACGACAAAGGAATTATGGTCTGGTGGGAAGCAACCGTTTAAGGTAAGTTATGGTAAGCTGATGATGTGGTATTTCCTATTATCAGATGCATTTACTTTTGCGGCATTTTTGATCGCTTATGGGACATTACGTTTTAGTAGTCCTTCATGGCCAATACCAGATTTTGTGTTTCAGACGGCACCATTTGGTATTCATGGCGCTCCTTTGATCTTCGTAACTTTTATGTCCTTCTTATTAATCATTAGTTCTGTAACAATGGTAAGAGCGGTACAAGAAGGAGAAAGAGAAAACCAAAAAGGGGTAGTTTTTTGGATGCTATTAACAATCATTGGTGGTGCTGGTTTCTTAGGCTGTCAAGCTTGGGAGTGGAATAACTTAATTACTAAGGAGTGTATGACCGTGACTAGAAACCCATTTGGATCTCATGTTTCTGGTGGTACCTATCTAAATGCAGACGGCACACCTTCCAATGCCACAGAGGATAAGTTTGAAGCTGGTGCAGCTTACCTAATACACCATGCACATGTAGATGATCATGGTGGTGGACACGGTGATGATCATGGGCATGGTCATGAAATGACGCCAGAAGAAAAATTCTTAGCAGCTGCGAACGCAAGTGTCGCATCTAAGAATCTAGATATGGAAAACTTACCAGAAGAAGGGATAGATTTTCCAGGTTTTCAA
>CALJIY010000122.1 GCA_937973945.1 uncultured Saprospiraceae bacterium
GAACTAGATTTCGATAGGATAGATAATGAGTATGCCAATAAAATAGCCAAAGCTAGAAGTGATAAATACACTGCCTTATCTGCAAAATACGATGCCACAGGTAATATTAATAAATTAGAAAACCAATATCAAAATTACTTACAACGAGCTAGTTTCTATTATATAACGGCTCCCCAAGATTGCTTCATTAATCAAGTCTTAAAGAAAAGTATTGGAGAAACCCTTAAAGAAGGAGAACCTTTAGTGAGTACCACGCCCGCAGATTTAAAACTGGCCGTAGAATTATTTATTCGCCCTATGGATTTGCCCTTGATTAATAGAGGACAAAAAGTAAATTTCATATTCGATGGTTGGCCTGCCTTTATTTTTAGTGGTTGGCCAGGCATGTCTTTTGGCACCTATAGTGGCGAAGTCGTTGCAATAGATAATAATATCAGTCAAAATGGAAAGTATAGAATTTTAGTCAATGCAGAAGATGAAAAGGAATGGCCGAAGGCTTTACGCATTGGATCAGGCGCACAGGGGATTGCCCTCTTGAACACCGTTCCGGTATGGTATGAACTATGGCGGCAGCTCAATGGTTTTCCGCCTGACTTTTATGAAGAGGAAGTCAATAAGCAACCTAAAATGAAAGCTCCTGTGAAGGCATTGAAGTAAATATACTTGGATGTCAGGGGTCAGGAATGTTGTTGATAGAAGACTTCCCAAGTTTTGAAAACTTGGTAAGTCTCTGTTATCAAATAAAATTTAAATCATTGAAAAAAGTCACCAATATATTTTGTTATCTATGTTGCTCCTTCCTCCTAGGGGCTCAGACAATAGATAGTACAAAAATCTTTACAGAAACAGCCTATTTAGATTGGGTCAAGCAATACCATCCTGTTATCCAGCGAGCCAATTTATTATCTCCAATAGCAGATGCTTATCAGCTTAAAGCCAGAGGTGGGTTTGATCCAAAAGTAGAGGGTCGTATCCAACAAAAATCCTTTGATGGAAAAAATTATTTTACGATTGGAGAAACCGGATTAAAAATACCTACCTGGCTTGGGGCAGAAGTTAAAGCAGGATATAACTGGACAAATGGCGTATTCCTTAATCAAGAAAACACCTTACCAAGTAATGGACAAGCCTATGTTGGCGTCAAGTGGGCATTGGGTCGAGGTTTAATGATAGATGAACGGAGGGCCACTATTCAAAAGGCAGAAGTGATAGCGGCGGCCAACGAAACCGCCCAGCAGCAAATACTTAATGATTTGCTACTAGATGCAGGAAAAGCCTATTGGAAATGGGTAAAAAGCTATAACGAAGTAAGAATTTATCAACAAGCATTAGACTTATCAAAGGAAAGACTCAAGGGAATCAGAAGTAGTTTTTTGCAAGGAGACAAACCAGCTATCGATACTTTAGAAAGTTTAATACAAGTGCAGAATAGGACATTAGCACTACAAGAAGTGATGGTAAATTATGAGAACCAAGCTCGTATTTTGTCAAATTTCTTATGGTATGAAAATGAATTACCTGTTGAAATAAGCGACCTCTTGAGACCGCCATTTTATGAAGAGATCATACTCTTAGAAAATGATATGGATATAGAGAATATAGTCCAAAATTTATCAGCCAATCACCCTACCCTATTACAGTATCAACTTAAATTAGAGCAATTAAGTATTGATAGGCAGCTAAAGAAAGAGCAACTAAAACCACAAATAGATCTTGAATTGAATTTATTAGCGGATGGTTTTGATTTTGTCAATGAGCCAACAGAATTTGAAGGGAATGCTCTCAATTCTTTATTGACCGAAAACTATAAAGCGGGAATCAATGTAAGTATGCCGATCTTCAATAGGAAAGCAAAAGGAGATCTCGAACTAGTAGATTTAAAATTAGTAGCTACCAATTATCAATTTCGACAAAAGGGGCAAGAACTCAAAAATAAAATCATCAATTATCAATCCCTATTACTCAACACCAAACAGCAAGTAGTTATCAATCAATCTGTAGTGACGAATTATAAAAGTTTGCTCAATGCGGAAAATGAAAAATTCCGCTTTGGAGAAAGCTCGATCTTTTTATTAAATAATCGAGAGCAGAAATTAATTAGCGCACAATTAAAATTAGTGAAGCTAATAACGATTTATAGAGCGAATCGATTAGCCTTGGTTTGGGCAACTGGTCAGTTACAGTAATGTCTATAAATAAAAACTTAAAGAATCGAAATATACCTGCTATAGTTTGATTATATTTGGAAATCAGTATAAATTAAAGCACATAAAAGTTATCCCTAAAATCCTTTATAATGAGATTGCTAATTTCATTTCTACTCTTCTCTATTATTACTATTACCCTGCACGCCACCCATAATCGAGCTGGAGAAATTGTCTATAAACAAACAGGCGATAAAACAATAGAGGCTACTATTATTACCTATACCAAAACCAGTAGTATTCCAGCAGATAGAGATCGTTTAGAAATTTGTTGGGGAGATAATACCTGTGAAGCATTACTTAGAGTAAATGATAATGGAGAAGAATTGTCTAATGACTATAAAGTTAATTACTATATAGGAAGTCATACTTATGAAAAAGAAGGGACGTATATTCTGTCCATGACAGACCCTAATAGGAATAGTAATATTCTAAACATAGGTAATACTAATTCGGACCTAGTGTCATTTCATATTCAATCTACATTCTTCTTATCAGCTATGTCCTCTGCGGAAACGAATCAGTCTCCTCAATTATTAGAACCACCCATAGACATAGGTTTTGTCCGACAAAAATTTATGCATACCCCCAATGCTATCGATTTAGATGGAGATAGTATTGCCTACGAATTAGTAACACCTATGAGTGCTTTAGGCGAAACTGTCCCAGATTATAGAATGGTTGATGAAATTGGACCTAGTGCAGAAAACACTTATTCCTTCAATGAACAAACTGGATTATTTCTTTGGAATAGTCCACAATTAGTTGGCGAGTATAGCATTGCTTATAAAATTAAATCCTACCGCAATGGCCAATTACAAGATGAGCTCCTTCGAGATATGCAAATTTTGATTATGCCAGAGGAAAACATACCCCCAGGGCTAGAATCTGATAATTTTCATCCAGCAATTTTGGAGGTTTCAGTGGGGACTACCATTCAACTTTCTTTCACAGCCTTTGATCTCGAAGATGGTGAAGCCGATGCTAGTCCAATGATAAGTGCGTCTGGTGAAATATTCAATAAGGGAGCTACTTTTGACCTAGATAGAATGTTTGCTAATATTAGAGGTACACTGAAATGGACCATCAAGGAACAAGATCTTCGTTCTCTTCCCTATCAAGTAGCAATTAAGGCAGTTGATAGTAAGGGAGCTTCCACTTTTCTAGTCATTCAAATTAAAACAACACCCTTGAATGTTAGTACGCGTAGTCAAGAAATCCATCCTTCGACAATTCATATTTTCCCAAATCCTGTGAAGAATTTTTTAAATATAGATTTTGAAAGGAATTTCGATGGGCAAGTGAGATTGGTAGACCTGGCAGGGCAGGAAATATATCAACAAGTTATCAATAGTACTAGTCACAAGATTGAAACCCAAGCCTTAAATAATGGCATCTATTTTTTACAGCTAAATGGAAAGGAAGGATATCGAATAGAAAAAATACTAAAGTTCTAATAAATCCACCAGCCTTCTTTTAAATAATAATGCACAATTTTTTGGTTCATCAGTGTATTAATTTCGATATCCTCGGTATCGTTTAAAATATCTTTACCAAAGATCGTATTGGCAAAAAAACGTTCTGGTGTCAGGTAGCGCGTAGGCACTTCAAATTCTTTTTGTGTATAGAGGTCTCTGGCCATCCCACTTAAAGAAATATCATCCAGCTGATTCACTGCTAAGTACCAACCCCAATGATTGAAACTGGGGATATTATCATGATAGGGCAATACTTGCAAGCCCGCAGCGGTCATGGTTTTTCCAGTACATATATAGGCGTGTTTGACATGCACCGGGCTACTTGCTTGGATACTCACCACCCCACCCTGTTTCAATAATAAACGAATATTATGAAAGAAATATTTAGAATATAATTTACCCAATGCTTCATTTCTTGGATCTGGAAAGTCTATGATGATAACATCATATTGTTGACCGGCCCTTACCGAATTTTCTACGAAGGTATAAGCATCTTTATGAATTAAAGAAACATCATTTTTGTATAAAGCAGAATCATTTAACGCTAATAAATGTGCTTCCTTATTAGCTAGCTGCGTGATCGCTGGATCTAATTCTACTAAAGAAACTTGTCCAATATTTGGGTATTTTTTGACTTCTCTTACGGCTAATCCATCTCCTCCACCTAAAATCAATACATTTAATGGATCTGTATTTTGTTGTTTTCTTTTTAGTGTATTTCTAAAATGTATGGCAGGATGCACTAAGTTTTCATGATAGCGCTCTTCATCTGCACTACAAAATTGTAAGCTACCATTTAGAAAAAGCATGACGTCTTTCGACTTAGGATGTTCTGTCATCACAATATGCTGAAAACGCGTATCTTCTTTATGAATTATTTTACCCGTAAACAGTTGTTGCTCTGCTGAAGCTATGATGGTTTCGGAATTGTATAATCCCAGTCCCCCTCCAATTACGGCGAGTCCAAGTAAACAAAAAGTATAAAAGGAGACCTGCACTTCCTGCTGTCGAGATAAATATATATAGGTAACTATGGCCACCAATAAGTTAAGCGAACCGACCATAAAGGAAGCATATTGTAAGGGGATAACCCCCACCATACATTTTACCCATAAGATGGTTCCAACGGCCACCCCAAATGCATCCAAACTCAAGGTCATTGTAATGTTACTTCTAAAACCAACAAAACGCTGATTAATCAATGCGATCAAGGGTTGCTCAAAGCCTATTAAAAACCCTAAAGTAAAGGCGATGAAATAAAAGACCAATTTAAAATGGACCAGCATATAAGCATAGGCGGTCATAATGATTAGTGGAGAAAAACTACCTATTAAGGAGAGTAAAACTTCTATGGTAATAAAGGCATTCACGGCCTTTGTATCTGGAATAAATTGGGCCACCCAAACGCCTACCCCTGTTGCCAAAAGCATTAGTCCAATCACTACTGGCCATTGCTCTGCTGGATTTCCTAAAATATTGGAACTGACTTGCGCCAAGATATATTCATCCACGATGCAGGCTAAGCCACTTGAAAACAAACAAAAAGAGGAAAGTACCACTCCCCAATGCGGACGTCTTATGCTCATATTATTTAGAAAAGCTTTTTTTTGAAGAACAGAGAATAGAGAGCAGAGAATAGAGATTGATTGCGTTTAAAAGTTGAGGAAATCTCGTGGTTTGTTACACGAAATACGTTTCTAAATTTTTCCTCAATATGTCCAATAGTATAAAACTGTCGAATCCTTAAATCTATTTATTTTCCATTCATTAGAATTTGCCCTTCTTCATTAATTACCCAATAATTATTTCCTTTAATGGTTGGCGCTTTCATTTGATAGCCGTTTAAGGAATTTTCTATTGTCAAATCAAATTGGTAGTTAGGAATGTTCACTGATACTTTACTTAATTCTTGGATACTCGTTGCATACTTTTTATGTTTTTTAAAATAGGCGGCTTGTTGATAGTGTAATTGCCAAAGCGCCCATTTAATTTGTTCTTCTGGATTATTAGTAAAAGCAACAACCCCCTCTCCTACTCTTTTTTTCGTAAACTGTACATACCCCCACATTTCTGGTTGGTGTAAATCAATTTTACCATGTGGAGACCATACATCATATCGTTCTTGTTTTGGTTTTTTTCTATTCGGTTTCAATTGTTTCTGATAAGTATTCCCTTCTATCTTTAATAACCAATCCACTCTAGCTAAATTCATTCGCCATTGATCTCCA
>CALJIY010000123.1 GCA_937973945.1 uncultured Saprospiraceae bacterium
TGTTTGTCCATTAGATACATGGATTTCAGAAGCACTTATGCAGAATATAGCTATAGAAAATAATTTAGCAGAAACTGCTTTTTTCGTTCAAAAAAACGGAATTTATGAAATTCGATGGTTTATGCCTAGCGGAGAAATTAACCTTTGTGGACATGCTACTTTAGCTTCTGCATTTGTCATTTTCAATTATTTAAATCACCCGACTGACGAAATTATTTTTTCTTCTGAGAGCGGAGAATTGAGAGCAAGTCATGCAGAAGATGGATTAATTACGCTTAATTTTCCAGCTTGGAAACCAGTACCTGTTGATATACCACCAGCAATTTTTGAAGCCTTTCAACAAAAACCAATAGCCGCCTTTGCGAGTCGAGATTTAATGTTGATTTTTGAAAACGAACAACAGATCTTAGCTTTAAATCCGGATTTACCTAAAATAAAACATCTTCCATATTTAGGTATGAATTGTACCGCTAAAGGAGATGAGGTAGATTTTGTATCTAGGGTTTTTGATGCTAACGACCCTATTTCAGAAGACCCAGTAACAGGCTCAGCACATTGTGGTTTTGTTCCTTATTGGGCGAAGCAATTGGGTAAAACTACTTTACATGCAAAACAATTATCCGCAAGACAAGGCGAATTATTTTGTGAATTAAAAGGAGATAGGGTTTTTATTAGTGGATATGCGGTGGCTTATATGAAAGCGGAAATTAGTTTGTAAAAACTTTATGCATACTGGATCGACCGTCAGTTAAAAAGTGATGATGGAATTTAAAAGTGTCGGACACCTCCGAAGGTGTCCGACACTTTGGCTACCGTTTTTTAGCTGAAAAACTATCAATTTTTTTTAATAGAAAAGCTTGTAATCATATTCCACAACTATGCTACTCAAAACTTTAAAATACCTTTTCAAAAGAGATTTAGAAAAACTAAAAGCAGAAATTATATCGTATCAACAGGAAGAGAATATTTGGATTGTTGATAAAAATATTACCAATTGTGCAGGAAACCTCTGCTTACATTTAGTCGGTAATCTCAATACTTATCTAGGTACTCATCTCGGGAATACGGGGTATGTTCGACAGAGAGACTTAGAATTTTCTTTGAAAAATGTTCCTAGAGCAATACTAATCAATCAAGTAGAGGATACAATCACTGTAATAGAAAATACGCTTTCACAATTAACGGAGGCAGATTTAGAAAAAGAATATCCTATCATTGTTTTTAAAAACAAAATGGAAACAGGCCTTTTCCTAACGCATTTGGCAACCCATTTGACTTATCATTTAGGACAAATTAACTATCATAGAAGATTATTGGATAATCCCGATAAAGTCATACCTTCTTAACCAACCAAAGCTATCTCCTAGAGTAGTTAAAGAGAACTAACTACGGAGTATTTAAACATGAATAACCTAGGATGAAATCCTAGGAGGACTAGGATAAAATCCTAGGAAAGAAAAAAATTAATGAATAAAAAAAACACCCTACAAGCTGCTATGTTTGCAGAAATGCAAAATAAAGACTTGTTCCGAAAAGCAAAAAATCACGCATTTAATTATTTAAATAGCGCTTTTGATAGAACTATTTTTCCAACAGAAAAGGCACTTCAAAATCTAGAAAAATTCGAAGAGTCCATGCCTGAAAAATCAGGAAATGGAGAAGCTATTATTGACCTATTGCATCTATATGGTACACCTGCGACGATTCCTTATAATGGTAGGTATTTTGGTTTTGTCAATGGTAGTATGATTCCCACAAGTTTAGCTGCCAAGAATTTATCTATTTATTGGGATCAAAATGCAGCAATGCATATCATGTCGCCCATCACTGCAAAATTGGAACTAGTAGTACAAAATTGGTTAATCGAATTATTTGGTTTACCCAAACATACGGTAGCAGGTTTTGTAAGTGGGACTTCCATGGCGAATTTGGCCGCATTGACCGCAGCTAGGTTTCGACTATTAAAAAATAAAGGCTGGGATGTAACGGAGCAAGGATTATTTGGTGCACCCAAAATTAGAGTAGTTACACATACCCATATCCATTCTAGTATTTTAAAAGCCATCTCTTTAGCTGGATTTGGAAAAGCAAATATTGAGTCCGTAGACTGTGATGAACATGGACGTATTATACCAGAAAATATTCCTGAATTGGATGATAGTACCTTACTGGTTTTACAAGCAGGTAATGTCAGTAGTGGGGCCTATGATAATTTTGAAGTTATCTGTAAAACGGCTAAAGAACAAGGCGCATGGATTCACATTGATGGTGCATTTGGTTTGTGGGCAGGAGCAACCAAACGACTCAAACATTTAACCAAAGGATTTGAACATGCTGATTCTTATGCAGTAGATGGACATAAGACCTTGAATACACCCTATGATTCAGGAGTCATTCTTTGTCAAGACGAAGAAGCTTTGGTATCTGCTTTGCACACCAGTGCCAGCTATTTAGAAAGTACCAATCAAAGAGAGGGAATGTACTATACTCCAGAGATGTCCAAAAGAGCAAGGGCGATAGAAATGTGGGCAGCATTAAAATATTTAGGGAAAGAAGGAATAGATGAAATGATCTTTGGGATGCACGAGCGAGCAAAAGAATTTGCCAGAGGCTTGCAAAATATAGAAGGTTTTGAAGTATTGAATGATATTGTTTATAACCAAGTAATAGTTCAGTGCGAAACAGATGAACTAACGCTAGCGGTGATGCATAAAATACAAGAGTTGAGAGAGTGTTGGGCGGGTGGTGCTACATGGTATGGTCGTAAGGTTATTCGAATTAGTGTATGTTCTTGGGCAACGACTTCGGAAGATGTAAACCGATCTGTTGCTTCTTTTGAGAAGGCTTATAAGCATGTGGTGGGTGTTTAGAACTTGATAACGAGCAAAATAAGAAATCGTGAATTTAAAGCGAAAATAAAATGATAGTTAATGTATCAACTGCACTAATCAAAGATGAAGATTTATTTAAGGAATATGTAACTAAAGCTGCTGACCTGATGAAAGAACACGGAGTAGAGAAGGTATGTCGAGCGAAATATATTGAGTCAACAAGAGGAGCAAAACAAGGTTCCCATATTATGGCCATTTTTAAATATAAAGACCGAGCAGCATTTGATTATTTTTATGAATGCGAGTCTTATAAAAAGTTAATACCATTAAGAGATGAATCTTGTGAAATGACAATACATGTTTATGCTGAATTTTAATTATGCTTATCTTGCATAATAATTTTAGTAAAGTTCTAAAGTGAATGGTTGTCAAATTACTTCAGAACTGCAAATCGTATTACAGATGAAACGTTGCTCACTAATACTATCACTCCTTTTTTTTACAGTATTTTCCTTCGCTCAAAATCCATTACAAGACTTGTTAATAAAAAATAAACAAGCTTTTGGAGATATATTAGACCGTCCAGCACATTACGAAACGCAGATTATTTATACGCAGATTGATAGAGATTCAGTCAATGTGCCTAGCTTCACTTCTTTTGAATATGGAGTAAACACCGATCAATATTTTTACCCTGCTAGTACTGTGAAATTCCCAACCGCATTAGTAGCGCTTGAGAAATTAAACCAATTGAAAGTGATTGGGCTGGATGAAAATACGCCTATGCGAACAGATGCAGGCAGCCCTCCTCAGACGAAAGCTTTTACAGATGCTACTTCTGAAAATGTATTACCTAGCATTGCCCATTACATCAAAAAGATTTTTTTAGTCAGTGATAATGATGCCTATAATCGACTCTATGAATTTGTAGGGCAAGAACAATTAAATAAAAGTTTAAGGGATAAAGGTTTTACAGATACTAGATTGATTCATCGTTTATCAGAGCCTGGATATGATTCTTTAAGTAACCAATATACAAACCCAGTTACTTTTTATACAGGAAATAAAATCCTTTATCATCAAGGGGAGGTACAAAGTAAAGCACCTCCATCACTCAAATTAGAAAATGAAATTAAAGGGAAAGGATATGAAAATAACGTTGGTAAAATAATAGCCGAACCTTTTGATTTTCGCAATAAAAATTATTGCTCTCTTAGAGATCTACACGCTCTTTTACAAACCACTTTGTTTCCAGAATCTGTACCAATTAATCAACGCTTTGATTTGACTGAATCAGATTATCAAATACTTTATCAATATATGTCGCAACATCCAAGAGAAGGGCAATATCCATATTTCGACCAGCCAGATGGGTATGTGAAATTTTTTCTCTTTGGCGGGAATGAAGAAAAAATACCCGACCACATCAGAATATTTAATAAGGTAGGAGATGCCTATGGTTATTTGACAGATGTTGCTTATGTGATTGATTTAAAAAATAATATAGAATTTATGATCGCTGCGACCATCCATGTCAATGACAATCGGATTTATAATGATGGCGTGTACGAATATGAGACAAAAGGCTTTCCGTTTTTCAAAAAAATAGGACAGCTTGTTTATGAGTATGAACTAGGACGGGAAAGAGAATATCCTGCGAATTTGAATCGATTTAGAAATATTGATTATAAATAAAAGATACATTTTAGCTGTCATTTTTCAGAACTACCATAATATTAGTGACCTTCATTTTAGATTTGAATTTATCCCGCAACTTACTGTTTGAATTTGTCCAGCAACGGAAAGTGGCGGGGCAAAAAGTTTAATACCACTTCCAAAATGGGAACTCCTGCCAAAAAACCAACCACCTTCTAAATATATTGATTATAAGTGTTTTAGCAGAAAACAAAGAATAAAAAATAAAATATCTTATTTTTTTTTGAGTACAAAAGAACTTTCCCTTCCTTAAGTTAAGAAAGGCTACCCCTCGGCAACTACAATCCATTACAATCTTTTATTTCAATTGTTTTTAGTGTATTTGAAATCTACCAATAATTAGGTGTATTCGATCATTCGGTTGACACTTAATCTATTGGGTTAATTACGAAGTTGTTTAAAAATGTATCTCAGGTTTTTGCAATACAAAATTTCGCCGCTAAACTACATTCTTAAACAACTTCTACAACAAAAGCACTACATTTTTCCATCTTTTAAAAAAATATAGTAAATGAAAAGTTACATTTATTACGGTCCATTTATTGTCTTATTTGTCCTATTATTCTTACAAGATACACAAGCACAAAATAAAAGTGCTAGAGTCTTAGGCACCAACGGCGGTACATTTACACATAAACCGCGAACTGCTAGTTCTTCCAGAAATGCCTGTATCAGGGAAATATACCGCACGATAGACGGCACTTGTAACAATCTAAATACTAATGAGGCCTATGGTGCTTCAGATATTGAACTATACAGAGAAATGCCAGCTACCTACGGAGCTGCTGATCGTTTTAATGCAATGGGCGGAGAAGATAGAATTAGTGCCCGTGCCATTTCTAATTTATTAATTGACCAAGAAGGTAGCAATCCGAGTGGGGATGGACTAAGTAGTTTCGTTTTTACTTGGGGGCAATTTTTAGACCACGATATTACCTTGACACCAGAAGCGCATGTCGAGTATGAACCCATCTCCTTACCAGAAGACGAAACGGATTTTCAAACAGAAATTTCTTTCTTTAGATCCGAAGTTCGAGCGGGTACAGGGCAGACCAATTTTAGACAACAGACGAACTTAATTACTTCCTGGATAGATGCTTCTAACGTGTATGGTTCTGATATAGATAGAGCGAATTGGTTAAGAACTTTTAATGGCGGTAAGTTGAAAGTTTCCGCAGGTAATTTGCTACCATACAATACAACCAATGGAGAGCTTACAGGAGCGGTCGATCTCAATGCACCGAGTATGGCCGCAACGCCTTCTACTCCTGAAAAAATATTTGTAGCAGGGGATGTTCGAGCAAATGAACAGCCAGGTCTTACGGCTTTACATACCTTATTTGTAAGAGAACACAACCGTATTTGCGACGAACTAGTTGCTAGAGGAATTACAAATGACGAAGAGATTTACCAAAGAGCAAGAAAGCGGGTAGGAGCGCTTATGCAAAGAATTACTTACAATGAGTTCCTGCCAGCATTAGGTGTAAATCTTCCACAGTACCAAGGATATGATTCTAATATTCATCCAGATATTATGAATCTATTCGCAACTGCTGCCTATAGATTAGGACATACCATGGTGACGGAAGAGTTGTTATTGATAGACAATAGTTGTAACCCAGTAGACGATAATTTGTCTTTGATTGATGGATTCTTCAATCCAGCGCAAATAGCAAGCTATGGGATTGCTCCTTTCTTAAAAGGTTTATCTATTCAGACTCAAGAAGAAATTGATGTACAAATGATTGATGGACTTAGAAATTTTCTTTTTGCTATTCCAGGAGCCCCGTTCCCTTTCGGATTAGATTTAGCAGCTTTGAATATTCAAAGAGGACGAGATCATGGCTTGCCAAGTTACAGTCAGATATATCAGCATTTTTCTGGGCAACGAGTGCGTGGATTTAGAGACATTACCTCAGATAGAAGTTTGCGAAATGCACTAAATGCAGCCTATGACAATGTAAACGATATAGATGCATGGGTAGGTTTGTTGGCAGAAGATCATGCTGCTGGTGCTTCTTTAGGCCCAACTTTAATTGCTATCTTAGGAGATCAATTTCAACGACTAAGAGATGGCGATTTTTATTACTATGAAAATGATCCAGCGATAGATGGTGCTTTGTTAGGTAACACCACTTTATCTTCTATTATATCATTGAATACGACTTTATCTACTCTTCAAGCAAATGTTTTCACCGCAGCTTCTTGTGAAGACTTGGTGGATAATGATACCCCTCCAGGTGGCAATGGTAATGACGGTCCAGATGGCAACAATGGAGATGGACCTGGTGGTAACGGCGGTGGCAATGGCGGTGGACCTGGCGGTAATGGCGGTAACAACGGCGGTGGACCTGGTGGTAATGGCGGTAATAACGGCGGTGGACCCGGTGGAAATGGTGGACCTGGCGGTGGATTGCTTGGAACAGCACCTATAACAGCGAATAGAATAAGTGCTACTACTGGAAGTAATCTAAGTGTTTTTCCAAATCCGTCTAATGGTTTGGTGACCATTCAAGCAGCAGCAGAAACGATTCAACAAATAACGATTATTGGAATGGATGGGAAAGAATATTTGTCTAAGGTTCTCACAGATGAAACTACTTCTTTCTATGAAGAAGAATTGAATTTAGCAGTCCCTTCTGGTATTTATTTCATAAAAATTTCGACTGCTAACGAACTACTACAAGAGAAGTTAGTAATTGTTAGAAAATAAGAATTAATAAGGGCAAAGTAATCTCCTCCAAAAGGTGGAGTTATTGTTTTGTCCTTACTTCCCCCTAATAAATTATTTCTTATTGAATTGAGTCCAAGCAATTTTAGAGAATTGTTATTAGCTGAACAGATTGCTTTCTGTATGAAAGTGATCTGTTCTTATTTTAAATCCATACTATATTGAACCAATTCCTATAATTTTTTATTCTTACCTTGCAAGTGTTTATAAAGATCGTTTAATATCATTTCGTATTCAAGAAAATGGCGGAGCAAAAGAAGTTTGATTATCAGTTGTTTGGAAGAGTGATTGCG
>CALJIY010000124.1 GCA_937973945.1 uncultured Saprospiraceae bacterium
TTTAGATGAGAACTTACATTATTTAAAATCGATCCTTCCAAATGCGCAGTTTAAAATAGTGGCTAATAAAAAAGATCTTGTTCAAAAGTCAGAGATCAATACGATCATTCAGGATTTAAATCATGATATTGATTTAGTTACAAGTGCAAAAACTGGGGAAAATGTGGAAGAATTGTTTATGACAATTGGATTGGAAACTTTGACAACGTAAGTCGTAGATCTCCATTAGTATTTCTTACTAATGGAGAAATATAGCACCAATATCCTTTTGTTAATTATTGATTATCCTCTTGCTCATTTATAGGGTTCCCTTTATGCAAAACAACTGTTGACATCGTCCGAAGATTGGACACATTCACGGTTTTGAAAGGATCAACAAATTGAAGTTGGTGCTTTTCCATCAAACCATTTAAAACAGCTAAATCCAATAGGTACCTAGTTGAACCATCTGCTAACAAGTAGACATCCTCTTGTAATTCCTGTGCATGTTCTAAGATCGTATGCTTTGCAGTCATTCTAAACCATAAAATCCCATTGGGACGAAGCACCCGTATTAGCTCTTCGAAAAGTTCAATAAAATGTGCTCGGTCCCTTGCAAAGTGTAACACCGCACTACTAATAATAAAATCAAAATGTGCCTCTTCAAATGGCATTGCTTCTAATGCCCCTTGTAAAAATTTATTTTGATCATACTTTTTATTCCAGTCGACCATACTCTGTTGTAAAATCGAAATGGCCTCTTCTGATTGATCCAAACCCCAAATATCATAATTATTACGAATGAAAAATTGTGCATTCCGACCGTAACCGCATCCTGCATCCAACATTCGCATATCGGCTCTAATTCGTCCCTTCATTAATTGGTCAAACAGGTAAATATCGATATTACCTAAAACCTCTTTTAATTGTAGTTGATTCATTTTCTGGGTATTTCAATCGTTATAATCGTTCCTCTATTTTTTATGGTATCGATTGCCATGGTACCGTTTAACGCTTTTGCTCTACTCTCTACATTTTTCAAACCATAGCCTATTGATGCGGAAATATTTTCGCTATCTTCCATTCCTTTCCCATTATCTTCGACCATCAAAATAATTGTTTTTTGATGCTTAATTAATTGTACATCAATTTGTGAGGCTTGGGCATGTTTTATCACATTATTAATCAATTCCTGTGCGATTCTAAACAACATCACCTCTTTCACCTTGTCTAATCTATTTTCTACGCCATGAATATCTAAATTCACCTGTATTAAGCCACCTTCAGATATCTTATTACAATAATCTTTCAAAGTAAAAACCAATCCAAAATCTTTTAAAATGGAGGGCATTAGATTGAAGGAAATGTCTTTAATAGCTGTCATAGACTGACTTAATAAAGAAACAATATTAGTAATATTTGTTTGTTGATCGGTATATGCTTTAGTCTGAAATTGAAGCGATTCGACATTTAGTTTAGCAGCAGATAATAAAGGATTGATAGCGTCATGCAAATCCTTAGCCATCCGTTCCCGCTCTTTTTCTTGTCCTTCTATCATCGCGAGTTTAGATTTCTTTTCTGCTTCTTTTAGGCTGCTAATATCGCTTACAATACCTAAAAGTTGAGTAACCTTTCCCTCTTTATTTCTATTAAAAGCTATCAGTCGATGATGTAACCACATCCAATGCCCCTGCTTATGTTGATGTCGAAAATTCAAATCAAAAACTCGATCAGATTCATCTTCCACAAACATGTGCACAAATTGTATAAACAATTGTCTTTCAGCTGGGTGAATGAAACTTAAGAAAGTGGTAGACTCTTTTGTTAAATTATTGTTCTTAATCGCACTTAAAGAAAGATTTGATAATTGATTTAAAAATAAGTTATGGTTTCTACAGACCTCTTCTTTGGAGTAACCAAGTAGTCTCTCTGATGCATTATTAAGAAAAATATTTTCTTTCTTTTCTATATCTAAAATAAAAATTAGAGACGGACTGTAATCTACTATCTTTTGGATAAAAGCTTGCTGTGCTTTCAGTTCTAGTTCTAGTTCTATTTGCTGTGTTATATCTTGAATGGTCCCAAATATATTAATTATTTGTCCTTTAGTATCTTGTCTAGTTTTAGCTAAATTTCTAATATAGATAGGTTTTTTATCTCTTCCAGGTATTCTATAGGTTACATCTAAATTCTTTCCTGTTTTTGTAATTTCGTTGAATGCTTCTTCTACAAAATCTCTATCTTCTTCATATACTAAATCCAAAAAATTATCTAAATGGGGAACATAGTGCTTGGGGGACACTCCTACTATTCTATAAGTTTCCTCTGACCAATTTATATTTCTAGAAGCCGTATCAATATCATAATATCCAAGTTGTGCAATTTCTTCTGCTTCATTTAATTTTCTTTCATTCTCTATTAGGGCCTCTTTTCTATTCGTTCTATCAGTAATATTAATAGAAGTACAACTAATTCCAATTGTTTCTTTTTCTTCATTAAACAAAGGCTGTATAAGTAGATCAAAATAATGAGCCTCCTTATTTATATTTAGTTTAATATCTTTTCGTATCACTTTGCCCGTTTGTAACACCTCCAATTTGATAGCCTCTAATTTTTCAGCTGCTTCGTCAAATGGTTTTATGAGATCTCTATCTGTTTTTCCAAGAGCCAAATTTTCGTCTAAAATTCCATTTGGATTTAAAATACTTGTATATCTCAGTGCTTTATCTTGGGTAAATGCAATACTGTTTGTTAATTTTAAAAGATCTGTATACTGAGTATTGATTGCTTTTAATTCATTTTCAAATTTCTTTCTTTCCGTAATCCCAATTGTGGTGATAGCAAGTTTTAGAATATCTCCATTCTCTTCTATTATTGGAGAAACCGTACCTTCAAAAGTGCTGTACTCATTATTTCCAATATGGGCATTTAATTCATAAACACTTTCTTTTTTTGTTCTTAAAGCTGTTTCTATGGATTTTTGCATGAGTAGATTATCTTCCTCTTTATGATAATCTTTTACATTACTACCAATTACTTCTTCCAATTTAAAGGCAGGATACGTTTTATCTATAAACAGAATCGTTCCCTTTGGATCAACTAATAGAAAATACTGGGAAGAATTTTTCGCAATTAAACTTAGTGCATATTCTTGTTCTTCTTTCTTTTTTTTCTCTTTATTACTTGCTGTGATGTCCTTTCCAATCACTACTAATCCAGTGTTCAATCTACAGATTTGTTCCTCTATCTCAATTATTTTGTTGGTAGTTGAGGTAAATTGAATGGCAACAGAACTTGAAATTCCTGTTGCTAAGACATCGTTAAATTGAGTTCTTCTTTCATTCGATACGCTAGTATATATTTCCTCTACAGATTTACCTACTACTTCTATATCTTCTTTCCCCATTAAAGCTGCATAATTCGCACAACAATCAATCATATTTAAATCGGAATCATATAAGCAAATGTATTGTTGCTTAGCAGTTATCTCCTCAATTGTATTAGTGAAATTTGACATAGCATTCATAAAATAAGTAATTAGGTCTAAACTCAAAAAAGTAATATACATAAGAAATGCCTTATCCCATATAATTTACATATCTTTCCAAAAATCTAAACAATGACTAGTACAAAAATTTAGTTTGTGCCTCAATCAACCAAATATCAGATCTATAGGAAAGGTAACATATTGTGATTGAACATAAATACAATGCAAAAACAGTCATTAAGATTATTCTTAGCAGATGATCATCCTACTTTTAGACAAGGCATTAAAGCGCTATTAGAAAAAGATGCTACGATGAAGGTCGTTGGAGAAGCATCAGATGGAAGTGAATTACTTCATAAACTGGGCTTAACACATACCCAAGTGCTTCTTTTAGACATAGATATGCCTGTGATATCTGGTCTCGAGGTGATTACATCTATCAGGGACCAATTTCCTTGGGTACATATTTTAGTTTTCTCCATGCACAGCAATGAAGAGTATATACACCAAATGTTAAGCAAAGGGGCCAAAGGCTATATATTAAAGTCTTGTAAAATGGAAGAATTAATAAGGGCCATTATCACGGTATCCTCTGGAGATACTTACCTTAGTGAAGAAGCCTCCAAAAAACTAATCACCTACGTAAGTTCTAATAAGCAAAAACAAGAAGATACGCCACTGACTAAGCGAGAAATCGAAGTAATCAAATTAGTCTCCTTAGGCCTCACCAACGTAAAAATAGGAGAACAACTCTCCATAAGCCATCGAACAGTAGATACGCATCGTAGAAACATTATGGAAAAACTAGATCTTCACAATGCAGCTGCGCTCACCAATTATGCCGCTAAAAAGGGATTACTTCCCGAGGATTCTTAAGAAATCAAGAAACTCTAATTTTCAATTTACCTACCGTTTTTTACTACTTAAACCTCGAAATCTAGGGTTAAATTATAAAAGTACTGTCTACAACGTAGTACAACTAGGTTCTTTACCGCTTTTACCAAAAAGATATTTATCGTTTTTTTGCTTAGGAGTAATTTACTCTATGATTCTCTCTAAAGTCCTTAATTAACCTAACAGATTTACGCCAACCTCAAACTAGATTACTTCAAATAATTGGTAATCCTTTTTGTTGTTGGTTAAATCTTTGATTTGGGTAAGAAGGAAATTTAGAGATGATACCCAGCCCAAGAAATCAAATGAACAAAAGGTTCAAAAGATGTAATTTATACACTTTTTAAGCTCCTTTAGGATTATAAAATACCTTAAAGGGGCTGTTTTTTTGCTGAAGTTGTTTAAGAATGTAGATTGGAAGCGAAAATAGCTTGTGAAAGGTTTTGAGAATTACTTTTTTAAGCTGCATAGCAGGGCTACGGAGCTTAAAAAAGTCTTTTTCAGGTTCTTACAATAGCTATTTGCAGCCCGAAATACATTTTTAAACAACTTCGCTATATGTTATGGCCTTTTACCAGCCCCCAAGGGAGAAAATGGGATTTCCTTTATTTGTCTATTTTGTACAATAGGCATCGAAATCGTTTTAATTTGAGGTAATACATACTTGCCGAATAATTTGCACTCATCCAAATGCGGATAACCTGAAAAAATAAAAGCTCTTATACCCATATCCATATATCTACGTATCTTCTTCACTACCTGATCTGGATTCCCAACAATAGCAGCACCACAGCCCGACCTTGCTCGACCAATACCAGTCCACAAATTGTCTTCTACAAAACCTTCTTGATCAGACAAATCTCTTAATGCGGACTGTAAAGAAACACCATAGGATTTTCCATCTAATGCCCGCATTCGTATTTCTGCCCCCCTTTCATCATCTACAAAAGCCATTAATTTCTGAGCAGCTGCTCTTGCTTCTGATTCTGTTTCCCTAACAATAACATGCACCCGTAAGCCAAAATCTACCGTCCTTCCATAGCCTGCTGCTTTCGTGCTCATATTTTCCATGAGGCTTTGAATACGGTCTTCTGTTTCTGGCCACATTAGATAAACATCACAGTGCTCTGCACAAAGATCTACCCCAGGCGGAGAATACCCTCCAAAATAAAGTAAGGGTCCTCCATTTTGTTGATAGGTTTTTACCGGTTGTGTATTATTCAATTGAATGTTGTAAAATTCTCCTTTAAAATCAATATGGTCTTGCGTCCAACCTTGTTTAAGAATTTCAAT
>CALJIY010000125.1 GCA_937973945.1 uncultured Saprospiraceae bacterium
GGTGGTAATTCAACTGCACCTGTTACATCTTCAAAATCAAAAGTCACTTCTTCTTCCTCTGCTAAAATACTTGAATCCACTAATTCCATTGGTTTTTCTCCATCTGCATTCATGCGCATGATGTCCTTCACCCGATCTACACTTAAGGTATAAAAATTACCTCGTTTTCCAGGATTATCATAAGTATAAACCATTTGGCGTTTGAAAATATCCGTTTTAATCAAAACAGCCATTCCAACCTCTGTATATAATCGTTCATGCTTTACAGGAAAGTCTTGTAAAGCATCCATATAAGTATCTAATTCATAATTTAGGCAACATTTCAACCGTCCGCACTGCCCAGACAATTTAGATTGATTGATGGCCAAATTTTGATACCTTGCAGCACCAGTTGTAACTGATTTAAAATTAGTTAGCCAAGTAGAACAACACAACTCTCTACCACATGATCCCAAACCTCCAATACGAGAAGACTCTTGTCTAGCGCCTATTTGACGCATTTCAATCTTTACTCTAAATTCTTTGGCGTAGTGACGAATTAATTCTCTGAAATCTACACGTCCATCCGCCGTATAATAGAAAGTAGCTTTTCGGCGATCCCCTTGGTACTCTACATCTCCCAGTTTCATGTCCAATTTCAAGGATCTCGCTATGGCTCTGGCACGAATCATCGCGCCTCGTTCTAAAGCTCGAGCATCTTCTAATTTTTCTAAATCTCGGTTATTGGCAATCCGGATGATTTTTGGAAAAATAGTGGTATCCGAGACTTTTTTCTTTTTCATTTGCAAACGCACTAATTCGCCGGTCAATGAAATTCGACCAACATCATAGCCACTTGCAGATTCTACCACTACCGTATCTCCTATTATGGCTCTTATGTAAGGGGGATTTTGGTAAAAAGCTTTTCTAGAACCATTTTTAAAACTTACTTCTACAATATCATATAGCTCGCTATCCGAAATATCCATTTTAGCAAGCCAATCGAATGTATTTAATTTATTACAACCTCCTGAGGAGCAACCGCCATTACTGTTGCAGCCTTTCGTTTTCCCGTCCGCAGACGTTCCACATGATGCACAACCCATTTATATATTTGATTTTAGGGAATAAAAAATAAATCAACTTCAACTTAAACCTCAATCTCAACTTAAAAATAGGACGTTGACAAGGCTATTGCGTGGTCAAAATCATGATTTGAAGTTGAGGTTGAAGTTGAAGTTAATTTTTGAATTAAACTCCCTTATGTTTTAAAGATTCGGTGCAACTGTATAGATGCATCCAAACCAAGAATCTTGGTGTTCGCATTTCGCTCTACTGCGTACGAACACTCATTGAATAATTGGGAAATGGGTTCTAGATGGCTAAAGGTCATCACTTTCGATAGGTTCTTTGCTGTTTCTAATTCAGGCGGTCTAAGACGGACTGTCTGATTGCCCGTCAAGATATAGACCATAAACTCTCGAATAAAATGCAAACCATATTGAAAAAAATGCTTCTGCCTTTCTCTACCTAAAGCGGCAAACTGCTCTGCCCAAGGTACTAGTTCAGCCCCATTTCCTTTGTAGCACTTTCGCATCCATTCTAAAAATAACGTTGCATTGTCGTTTTCAGTGTCTTTAATCAACGTAAGTGCTTCATTAAAGTTACCATTTGCCAAGTGAGCTGCTGCTGCTGCTTGCTCCTGGGAAACGCCTTTTTTTTGCACTAAACCATTGATAATCAATTCATCTTGCAAAGCATTAAACTTGACAATTTGACAACGCGATAGAATCGTATTTAGAATGCGCTCTTGTGCTTCTGCCACCAAAATAAATATCGTATTAGCTGGTGGTTCTTCTATTAATTTTAATAAACGATTACCCTCTTTCTGTAAGTATTCAGGTAACCAAAGTATCAGAATCTTATAATCTGATTCAAAAGACTTTAAACTCAATTGTTTTATAATCCGCAGACATTCGTCTTTATTGATATTCCCTTGTTTATTTTCAGCCCCAATGTACTGTAGCCATTGGTTGACCTCCATATAAGGATTCTCTAATACTGCCGAACGCCATTGCGCAATATATTCCAGACTAGTCAAATTCGACCCTACAAAAGGGTAAGAAAAATGTAGATCTGGATGTACTAGTTTACTTGCTTTTTGACAATGACTACAAACGCCACAACTCTCCCCATCTGTTTTCTGTTCACACAAAATGTATTGAGCTAAAGCAATAGCCATCGCTAATTTGCCACTACCTGCAGACCCTAGAAATAACATCGCATGCGGAATACGTGCCGTATCCACCAATTGAGTAAGGCGCTTTTTCACCTTTTCTTGGCCTATAACAGTAGCTAATTGCATGTTTCTAGTTAACTAACCAATTCATAATAATTTCATCAGTAGGACTAACATTGGAAGGATAGGTCGCCACGAGTTGTCCCTGTTCGTCTAATAAATATTTTTGGAAATTCCACTTCACTTCTGAATCTAAGACTCCATTGGCAGACTTCTGTGTCAACCATTCATAGACGGGTGTTTGATCTGCCCCGCTTACGGATACTTTAGCTGTTAGTGGAAATGTTACGCCAAAACGGGCAGTACAAAAAGCTTGAATCTCTTGATTAGACCCCGGTTCTTGACCACCAAAATTATTAGCAGGAAAGCCAACAATGACTAGCTGCTCAGGAAATTGTTCAGATAATTCCTGAAGCTGTTGATATTGAGCTGTGAAGCCACATTCTGAGGCTACATTAACGACCATTATTTTTTTGCCCTTAAAATCGGCAAAACTAATTTCCTTCCCCTCTATACTCGCTACTGTGAATTTATGTATGGAATTCAATGAATTTTCGTTTATATCGGTTATTACTACCCCTCTTTTATCCAGATCAATAGTGTACGTACAAAATTACATTATTTTCTGGTAGGGGCAAACCTATGTGTTTGCCCTAGATCACACACATTTGCCCTAGGTCAAACACACAGGTCTTTGGACACACACGTATAAATGTTTGGGCAAACACATAGGTTTGCCCCTACCCACCAAAAATATCATTCAAAATGCTAGCCAAACGGTATCCAGCCACCGCTAATCGCTCTTTTACGACCTTTTGACCATTTTTTAAATATAATTCAGAAGGTTCATCCCCTTCCTTTATCCATTTTTGATATCCATTCTCCTGTACCTCATTTACCCCTTTATACCCATATTTTATAGCTAACTTATGGCTCTCTAATGCCCAAAAATCAGGGTCTAGCTGATTATTACAAGAAAAATAATCTTGCGGATATTCCTCCATTAACTCGTTTGCAAATTGTTTGATCCGAAATAC
>CALJIY010000126.1 GCA_937973945.1 uncultured Saprospiraceae bacterium
CCTAGTCAATAAATAGTAAATACTTTTTGTCTCAAAGCCCCATTAACTGAAATAAATCAGTTGTAAATTGTTTACAATACAAATATGCAAGCAATTCAGAGTGAAAACAAAGACAAAAACGGTGATTTGTTGAACAAAAAAATATAACAAACGTAGAAAAAAATAGAAAATAAAAGTAGGCATAAAAAACAACTCACTGATAAATAGTGTGTTACAAAACATTCATCATTCATCACTCATTATTCATCACTTCCTTTTTGTTGAAATTAATTAAATGCAAAAGAGCCGACTAATAGAGGTATTACATACTTTTAATAAGAAAGAATTTCGTGAATTAAAGAAATGGTTTCTATCCCCTGCGCATAATCAGCGACAAGATGTGATTGATCTATATGATTATTTACTTAAAAAAGATCATTTATATAATGAGGAAGCCCTAAAAAAAGAAGTAGTTTATCAAGCTGTTTATCCAAATCAAACCTTCGACGATGCTAAAATGCGTCAAGTGATACACTTCACATTTAAAGCCCTAGAAGCTTTTCTAGCCTATGCTTCTTTTCTCGAAAAGGGTAGCAATCAAGAATTGAATTTGATTAGAGAATATAGAAGAAGAGGAGTAAAACGGTCCTTTGAAAAAACTTCTAAAACGATGCTAAGTGCGCAAAATAATCCAACCTTTCAAGATGATTACTTTCTATATGAAAGATATATCTTGCAATTAGAACAATATAAATTTTATTATAAATCTGCCAAAAGAGTAGGGACTTTTAATCTACAAGAAATATCTGACACATTTGATCATTACTTTATTGCCAGCAAATTAAAACAAGCATGCAATATGATGTCGCATCAAGTAGTGTACAAGACAGACTATCAAAATGTCTTTTTAAAAGATATACTCGCCTATATAGATCAAAAAAATGAACTCTTACATATCCCTGCCATTAGTACTTATTACTTTATTTATAAAACATTATCTGAACCTGATAATGAAGCTTATTTTATTAAATTAAAACAACAACTAGATGGCAATAAAAGTGCGCTTCCTCTTGAAGAAATGCAAAGTGTCTATTTATTTGCTCTAAATTATTGTACAAAAAAAATGAATAGTGGTAAATCTGAATTCATTAAAGAAGCTTGGGATATTTTAAAGGCAGGAATTGAAGAAAATATTTTAATTGAGGACGGAGTTTTGAATCGTTTTCTTTACAGAAATTTTATAGTCATTGGGATAAGATTAAAATATTACAAGGAAGTAGAAGAATACATTTTTAAATATGGAAATCTATTAGAGGAACAATATAGAGAGAATTATATAAAGTTTAATCTAGCAAAACTTTTCTTCGAAAAAGGAAACTATGAAAAGGCCATGGAACTAGTTAATCAATACGAATTCAAAGATATTCTAGTTAACCTAAACGCCAAAACCATGCTCCTAAAAATGTACTATGAGCTATCTGAATTTAAAGCCTTAGAATCTTTACTAGAAAGTATGCGCGCCTACCTTCAAAGAAAAAAAGAACTAGGTAATAGAATCAATGGCTATAAAAACATCGTCCGCTACACCAAAAAGCTCCTCAAAGTAAATCCTTATAATAAAGCGCAAATCGCTAAGCTACGGCTAGAAATAGAAGAAGCCTCTCCGCTTACAGAAAAGGCTTGGTTGTTGAAGCAGTTGGACGCGTTGTAGAATTTTCCTACCTTGGCAAGAAAAATTCATGGAACCCGTATTCACTAATGATGCCATTGTATTTGGTTTATTAATGTTGACACTAGCAGCGGTATTTTATACCTCTAGTTTAGAGACCCCTTTTTGGAAGAAGTTTTATCGTTTTGTGCCAGCTTTATTGTTATGCTATTTTATACCTGCTTTACTAAATTATCCTCTGGGATTAATTTCTGGAGCGGATTCCCAATTATACTTTGTAGCCTCTCGGTATTTGCTGCCAGCCAGTTTGATCTTACTCTGTTTGAGTATTGATTTTCAAGGCTTAATCAACCTTGGACCTAAAGCTTTGATTATGTTTTTTGCAGCTACGCTTGGTATCATCATTGGTGGACCTATTGCCTTGCTAGTCATCTCTTATATTGCACCCGATATTGTTTCTGCGAATCCCGATCAGATATGGCGGGGATTATCTACGGTGGCAGGCAGTTGGATTGGTGGTGGAGCAAATCAGGCAGCTATGAAAGAGATCTATGAAGTCGGCGATAATTTGTTTGCCACTATGTTAGTCGTAGATATTGTGGTTGCTAATATTTGGCTAGGCTTTTTATTATACGGTGCCAATGTTTCCAATAAAATAGATACCTATCTGAACGCAGATGCCTCTGCTATTGAAGATCTAAAAGAACGTATAAAATCCTATCGAGCTGGTATCGAAAAAATACCTACTACCGCCGATGTATTCTTACTCATGGGCGTTGCTTTTGGTGGAGTTGCCTTATCCCATTGGGCTTCTGATATGATCACCCCTATTATGAAATCTTATTCTGACACGCTATCTTCTCTTCGTTTGAATTCTTTAATGAGTGGATTTTTCTGGTTGGTCGTGGCTGCTACTACAGTTGGCTTAGCCTTATCTTTTACTAAGTTACGCAGATTGGAAGGCGTGGGCGCTTCTCGTTGGGGCAGTGTATTTATTTACATTTTAGTCGCTACGATTGGGATGCAAATGAACCTTCGGGAAGTATTTGATAATTTGGGTTTATTTGCGATTGGGATTGTTTGGATGCTCGTTCATGTGAGTATTCTTTTCCTCGTGGCGAAGCTCATAAAAGCACCTTTCTTTTTTGTAGCAGTGGGTAGTCAGGCGAATGTGGGTGGCGCTGCGTCTGCACCAGTTGTGGCCTCTGCTTTTAGTCCTTCTTTAGCACCTGTTGGCGTTTTAATGGCGGTCTTGGGATATGCTTTGGGGACTTATGGGGCTATTATATGTGCGGAGTTGATGCATCTTGTGGCCGGGTAGTTAACTGATAGATTTTAAATTCAACATAATGATTTATAACTATTGTTTTTACCACATAGGCATATATGTTAGACAGTCTATGTGACCTTTGTACCTATGTGGTAAAAAAATCTACTTACTAAATTCGTAAAAAGTCGCAACCTCCTCTCCAAAACCAAAGTGTTGTTCATTTTCATTATAATCGAATAGCACTTGTCTATTAGCGTTGGTATGGAAAATCAGATTCACCAAAAATTCTAGGGCCCCTACTCCTTTCCCTTCTTTAGAGACTACTGGCAAAAAACTAATTAATCGACCATGACTGAAAATAAGAAAATTGACAGCTAGTAGTTTATCTTTCGAATCCACTACCCCACTTGCAAAGCCCCAACCTCTATGCAATACATTGTACATGATCCGTAGATATGCATGGTAATTTTCTTTGGTGTATTCTTTAGAATGGGTCTTATAAAAATCAGCTATTTTCTCTGGCTTCAGACTATTGATCGGTCTCAGATTAGCAGATTTTGCTAAGGCTAACTGTATTTCTGTTTTATTAGAGAATTGTTCAGATAGCGTATCATAAGGTCTGTTCATATACACCAAATGATTACTCTTTTTTTCAACACGCCAATTTTGATTATTAGGGGGTAAAGTAAATTGATCTACTTGTATGGATGCTTTTTTATAATCAGTTGGAATAGCATCTAAGAAAGCACTAACTCTTTTTTCCGATAAAGGATTGGCAGAATAAATACCTGATTCTCTCATCAAAGAAGGTATATAAAGCCTTTTTTTACCCAACCAATTCTTCTTCCAGATTAAGGGCATCACAGAGGCATAATCATCTTCTACCAAGGCTTCCCAATCTTTAGTGATCGCATCGATATACCATTTATAGCCAAAAATATTTCCATTGATTGCAAAATGAACACAGCTGTTCCATTTGGTGGTATCAATCTCCTCTCTGCTTATCAAGCGTATATTCATTTATGATCTTATTTTAAAGTACTTGACAAAATGATGA
>CALJIY010000127.1 GCA_937973945.1 uncultured Saprospiraceae bacterium
ATTAGGTCCTTTTGATTTTGCTTTCATGGAATGTGGGCAATACAATGATGATTGGCGACCTGTTCATTTATTCCCAGATGAAAGTGTACAGGCAGCAATTGATGCAAATGTAAAGAAAGCGATGCCTGTCCATTGGGCAGGTTTTTCTTTATCTTATCAGCATACTTGGTCAGAACCAGCTGAGGATTTTATAATAGCAGCGGACGCGCAAAAGCTACCATACGTATTACCTGCTTTAGGACAGCAATTTGGTACTGCTTTTAATGGAAAGGATAAATGGTGGGTATGACAGGTCTTACCAAAAACATCTAACTAGCAGGTATCATCAAAACGTTCCCACCTGTCTGTAGCTCCTTAATTCGCAATGCTGCTATTGGTGCATATTCTTCAGAATTAATAAGTGCTAAGGCTAATTCTTTTGAGGGAAATTTAAGAATGACGGTCCAATTACCGAAGCGTTCTCCTTCCAGCACTTCTGCTTTGGTTGAGCCCGCCAATGCTTCTCCTTGATATTTTGGTAGGATGTCTTTTAACTTTAAAGCATATTGCTCAAAATAGGATTTAAAATTTCTATTCTTTACTTCTATATGGGCGATAATATATACAGCTTGGCTCATAGCTTTTAAATGATGTAGACTAATTCTTTTATAAGAAAATTTAAACTCACAATTTACCAATAATAGCTTTACTCGCCAAGATTAAATCGTTATATCTTTCCCTTCTTTTTTAATCGTAAAAAAGAAGGTACTCCCTTTTCCGATCACACTTTCTACCCAAATCTCTCCTTCGTGCAATTCTACTATTTTTTTACAGAGCGATAAACCTATTCCGGTCCCTTCATATTGCGCAGCACTATGCAATCGTTGGAATAACTTAAATATTTTCTCATTGTACTCTTTTTTAATTCCTATCCCATTATCTCCAATTTGAAATCGCCAATAATCTTTATCCTCTATACAGGAGACTTGTATAATAGGGGCTACTTCTTTTTTAGAAAATTTGATCCCATTGGTGATGAGATTTTGTAATAATTGTTTGATTTTAACTTGATCTGCTAAAACAGCTTCAGGCATTGTACCAATACACAGTCTGGCATTTTTTGCCGCCAAGGTAGCCGACAATTCCAATTGAATGACTTCTAATAAGTTAGATGGAGAAAAAGTTGTCAATTCAAGTCCCCCATTATTAATTTTAGAGAACTCTAAAATAGCATTGACTAATTGTTCCATATTCTCTGCCCCTTTGGATATAAAACCCATCATTTCATGTTCTTTCGTGCTTAGCTTATCAGCGACACTTTTTTGTAGGATATTGATAAAACTAATGACGGTAGTCAATGGAGATCTTAAATCGTGAGAGGCGATATAGGCAAACTGTTCTAGTTCTTTATTAGAGCGAACTAGCTTCTGATTATAGGCTTGCAATTGCATTTCTTTATCCTCTAAAATGGATTGGACTTTTTGTCGTTCCTCAATTTCAACATTTAAATTTTGATTGTGATCTTCTAGCAATAAATTTCGATCTGATAATGTTTTGTTATACCATTTAGCACCAGCAAAAATACAAAAGCAAATACTTAGAAGACTGACCATTTTAAACCATATCGTTTGCCAAAAGGCTGGGTGTTTAGTAATTTTAAATTCTAGTATTTCATTATTCCAGATCCCATCGTTATTAGCTACTCTTAGCTGGAAGAGATACGTTCTTGGATCGAGATTTGTATAGACAGCTTCTGTTGTATTTGAATAATTCCAACGTTCTTCAAATCCTTTTAGTCGAAATGCATATTGGTTTTTTTCAGGTCGGCTATAATTTAAAGCTGCAAATTTTAGAGATAGGTAATAGGCATTATTGTTGATTTCTAATTGCTCTAAAGCAGTACCATCTTCCCATTGTTCTCCTTGACCATCTAAAATCCGAATATCCGTTATAACTGATTTAGGAGGTTCCTGATTAGTAATTATTTGACCAGAGGGAATTTCTGTAATACCCTTTTCATGCGCAAAATAAATATTCCCTTCTAAGTCTTTAAATCCTCCATTTATCTTAAAATTGGTATCCACCAAACCATCTTCTTTTTCAAATATATTAAAGCTATGTGTTTGCGTATTGAAAAAGAATAAACTCTCCGTCGTCCCCCCCCACAAATGACCATCCTTAGAAGCTACTAAACTACGAATCCATAATTTATTTTTTGTTTGACTAAAATTAGTAATTTTTTTTTGCGGAATATCATATGCCAGTAACCCATTAGAAGTACCTATATATAAAATATCATCAATACCTTGAACAGTAATTATCTTATTTAAGGGAATTTTATTAGTAGGATTAGGTGCTTCTGAGTGAAACAATTCAAAGATAGGAGCGGCCTCAAAACTATTTAAATTGATTCGATTTAAGCCGGTGTATGTAGAAATCCATAAATCACCATAATCATCTTCATAGATATGATTTACTGAGTTTTCACTTAAAGAAGTAGGGTCGTTGGGATCATTGGTAAATAATTTATAGGTACCCGTTTCTTCATCTAATTGAATCAATCCATTATCAGTGGCAACCCATATTTTTTGAATTACTTTATCCTTGTAAATAAATCGAATATAAATATTTTTTAAGGTGGAAAAAGAAGGAGGAAAGGGATGAAATTTAGTAGTCTTATTCTTTTTATCAAAGACGGCTATTCCGGTATCTGATCCTAAAAACACAAGTCTTTCAGATGGGGCAAACAAAGTATTCATGCGCTTGTTTTGGTCTTCTTCTCTTTGAAGAATGTCAAAATCATGCGCTTCTTTAAGGTTAAATTTTAATATGCCATATTGTGGAGAAAGTCCTAACACCTCTCCATTATGATCAATGCTTAATATATTACGGTAATGATCGTTTTTTACATTATCAGGTAATTTAAATTGCCCAAACTGATTGACCAAAGGATTAATAATACTAATTCCACTAACGGTTCCAAACCATAGCATTCCTTGATCGTCTCGAAAAATGTGCGTTAAGGTATTATTAATTAAAGTATTTGGATTATCGCTTTGTTTATCAATAGTAGAAAATTTCGGCAGAGCTATATTTTCTTTTGATGAAGGGAAAAGATGGTTTGCTGCAATAAAATTAATCCCTCTTACCGTGGCTATCCAAAGTGTCCCTTGCTCATCTAAAACTATGTCTTTGACATCATCATGTGATATACTGCCATGCTTTTTAGATTCATGGTCATACTGTCGAAAATTAGGGTGCCAGTCTTGTGCGCTTGCATTAGAAGAAGCTGCTGTAGGTAATTCCATCGTAAGCAATCCCCCACCATGGGCCGCAATAAATAATTGATTTGGACTATATCCTATGATTCTCCAGATATTATGTGATCCTTCATCGACAAAAGGCTTGAAATTCCTAAAAGAACTTTCACTAATGGATTTCTCAGGCTCAACTAAGAGCAGATGTAAACCGCCTCCCCAAGTGCCGATCCATAACCGATTTAGTTCATCTTCAAATAAAGACAGTATCGCTTTTCCTTGTAAAGCTTTTGTATTTTCTTTTTGCACTTTAAAAGAAACAAAGGTTTCTGTTTCTGCTTGAAATAGATTTAATCCATTCTCTGTTCCAATCCATATCCTACCTTGATGATCTTCCAGAATAGATAAAATTTCATTATTACTAATAGAGGCTGGATCATTGGCATCATGCAAAAAGGTAGTCCATGTTCCTGTTGGCTGATGATAGCGTGTTAAGCCTCCATGACGGGTGCCAATCCACAAATTATCTTTACTGTCCGCATAAATGGTCCAAATATTATTAGATTTAATAGTATTTGTACTGTCTGATTTTACTCGAAATATTTTAATTCGCTCATGAGTCTCGTACCGACAGAGTCCATCATTGGTTGCAATCCATATGAGTCCCTGATTATCCTTAATAATTTGATTGATATAATTACTGGAGAGTCCCTCTTTTTTTGTTAAATTGGTAAAATATACGACCGGTTTATTGTCTGCTATTATAGAAGTTAATAGATAGGACACCCCCATCAGAGCTATAAGGCAAATAAATTTTTTAAAATAGTTATTTGGTAACAAGACCATAAACAGGGTTTCTAATTCATTTGCTTCTTTATGCAATGTTGCTTGACTTTTGTAATTAATAATTTATAAGTTCAAGTACCAGAACAAATAATCACCACCAAGTACAAAAAACGGACTTCCGATTAAGAAAGTCCGTTTTTTGAAAATGGTATTTTAAAATTATTCTGAGCAGTGATAACAGGCATTAATTCCTGTTTCCTCTTTTAACGGTAGCTGTAAAAGGGACACAAATATTAGGTTTACAACAATCTTCTGCCTCCACCATAACTGGACAACATAAGCCTGCTTCGCATCCTGATAAATCTGATCCCGTGTAATAATAACTATCCATTCCGTCTTCCATACCTAAAGTAATATTATCAACCAATAAGGTATCCCCTGTTCCTACTTGTATATCTGCACTATTATACCATACAACATTGGTCAATCCAGATTGGGCAACTATTTCTGCATAAATCGGTTTATCCTGACAAACAACCACAGCATTCGGCTCTGGTATCGTTACTGTATGAGTAATAATGGTATCCGCACAACCATTACTATCTTCTACAATATATTGTAGATCAATGGTACCTGGAGACGCATTAGTAGGATCTATGACCATCTCTTGGCTATTAAGAGCACTTAAAATATAACCAGATGCCGTACCTGTATTTAAGTCCGTCCAAGTGTGCGTATAGACACCTGATCCGCCACTTACATTCACAGTGATGCTGTCAATACTATTCGTACAAGCTACAGACAGACTAGGCTCAAAGGCATGAACTGGTGGATAAACCATTAACGTGACCGTCTCACTAACTTTACAATTACTATTGGATGTATTAGCCGCTTCTACTCGATAGGTATAAGATCCTGCAGCAGTAGGTAAAGTCGTTAAAGTGGCTGATGTTTGACCACTAATAGCCGTAGTCGTTGGATTATTAATACCATTATCATTATACCATTGGTAGGTGACAGGTACACTATTAGTAACACTTGTGCTTACGTTGGATGTAGTAAAATTGTCGCCAATACAAATGCTTTCGTTAGTTAAAGAAGTAATTATTGGATTTTCAGATATAGTTAGGGTGACCCTTTGTTCCGCTACACAAGTATTATCTGTCGTATTAGTGGCAACTACTTTATATTGATAAACACCGATAGCGGTAGGCAAAGCAGTCAAGCTTGTTGATGTCTGACCTGCAATTGCAGCTGTTCCAGAATTATCAGCACCATTATCATCAAACCATTGATACGTCACAGGAACGCTGTTCGTTACCGAGGTAGTTACATTGGCACTTGTAAAACTGTCGCCCTCACAAATTGCCTCATTGCTTAATGCTGTAATTATTGGAATGGTACAACCACAACTTACTTCATTCAAAGTCACCATTCTATCCACAAAACAATCATTACTGTTGAAAATACGAATCGTATATGTTTGTGATGTACTTGGATTAACTAAGGTATTACTAATCTCTCCACTAGCAGGAATCGTAGTTGCATTGACATAAGTTGCACTACCTGTATAAGTGCTCCCTGTGGTCATATCGTATTTCTCTGTAGTAAAATCTGATAAAGTTATAGTGCCATCATCATTTACTGTTGAACCTGTACAAGTAGGATCAGTACTAGAGGCTATAGTCGTAGGGGCTGGACTTATCATTATCGTTATACAATTACTAGTATCCACACAACTACCTGATTGATCATATACAAGTGTCCTAAAGTAGGTCTCTTGAGAGAGTGCAGTAGCGGTATAGGTAGTAGCAGTAGCACTTGCAATATTAGCAAATCC
>CALJIY010000128.1 GCA_937973945.1 uncultured Saprospiraceae bacterium
ATTAGGATTTGTAGGATTTTTTTGATTAGTAGGATTTAGAGTGGGTGTTATGTTTTATATTTTTCCTTACCTTTTTTTGTTCATCACCTCCTCAGCATTTAATTATTTGCTTACCGACAATTACTAGGTCGACGACGGGTCACGTGAATATCTATACTACTTCCCACTTTTAAGGTATTGCCTTCTATAAACCGAGGCTCTTGTTTCCATACATATAGCGTCCCATCATACCCTTCCGCTGTGCCATCTTTAAAAATAGAACCAACGGAGAGTTTAGTGCCATTCACTAAGAATTCTGCCTCCTCTAAGGTTTTGCATTTTAAGTCGGGGATCGCAGCAGAGCCTGCGCCACGAGTCGTGATAACCGCTTCTACTTCTGTTCCTTTTTTTACTTTATAGCCTTTATTTAGGGCGCTGTTAGAAATTTTTTCGCCATCTACGTAAATGGAAAGGATGGTGTTATCTTGTAATTTATTACTGAATTGTTTTTTTCTAACTTTCAAGGTGATATTATCTAATGCTAAACGCTTTTTGTAGTAGTCAAAATTGTCATTTCCAGCCAACTTTGGTAAGATCGCCTCTTCTGCTTGAAATTTCGTAATAGTTAAATAGACCGATCTATTCTTCTTGACGGATGCGAGTGCCTCTGGACTTTGTTTTAAAATAGTGCCTGGCGGATATTTATCAGTCCAAATAGAATCATTCACAATCACTGTTAGCTTATGATTGGATGCTTTTTGCTGTGCTTCGTCCAAGGTCATATTCGCAAAGCTGGGGACTTGCAGCGATTTCCCATGTTGGGTATACCATTTCATTCCAAAATGGACTAGAAATAATAAGCCTAATATAGTGAGTAACATATAGGCTAGATTTTTTAAAAAGATCTTGCTGCTCAGGAAATAGCCTATGTTTTTTAATATGGTTTTAAATTTGCTGTCTTTAGATGATAAGGTCTCTTCCATTATTGTAAAGTATATATTGTTTTTACTAGCTTCAAATTTACATAGAAAGTAGCTAAGTAATGGAAAATACTTACTTTTGCGACATTTTTAATAAAAAAAATAAGTAATAAAGATATTACTTACAATTCAAAATATTAATCCATATTCATTATGAGTAAAGTAACCGTTGTTGGAGCTGGTAATGTTGGTGCTACTTGTGCCAATGTATTGGCCCACAAAGACATCGTCAACGAAGTAGTACTAGTAGATCTTAAAGGTGATTTCGCTAAAGGAAAAGCTTTGGATAGCTGGCAACAAGCACCTATTGACTACTACAGTACTAAACTGACTGGTACAGATAAGTACACCGCAACTAGAGGTTCTGATATAGTTGTGATTACAGCAGGCATTCCTCGTAAGCCAGGAATGAGTAGAGATGATTTAATTTCTACGAATGCGAAGATTGTAACATCCGTTACAAAGTCTATTCTAAAGTATACCAAGAATCCAATCATTATTGTGGTATCTAATCCTTTGGATGTAATGACCTACGCAGCACACAAAGCATCTGGCTTGAGTGATAAGCGAGTGTTTGGTATGGCAGGTATCTTAGATACAGCGCGTTACCGTGCATTTTTAGCAACAGAATTGAATGTATCTCCAAAAGATATACAGGCTGTATTAATGGGTGGACATGGTGATACAATGGTACCACTTCCTAGATATACAACAGTTGCTGGTATTCCTGTATTGGAATTGATCGAGAAGGATAAATTAAAAGCGATTGTAGAAAGAACGAAGAAAGGAGGTGGAGAATTAGTGAAGTTAATGGGTACGTCTGCATGGTATGCACCAGGTGCAGCAGCAGCGCAAATGGTAGAAGCGATTATCAAGGATGAGAATCGTATTTTCCCAGTATGTGCTAAGTTGAATGGAGAATATGGATTGAAGAATATGTTCTTGGGCGTACCGGTTAAATTAGGCAAGAAAGGTATTCAAGAAGTATTGGAATTAAAATTAAAGGCACCAGAAAAGAAATTATTGAATAAATCTGCAGATCACGTTCGTAAGGTAATGCAGGTATTTAATAAGATGAAGGTATAATATACTTCACTTTTGCCGATGCAATGTTTTGCGAATAAGTTTACTAAAACCTTGAAGGTTTAAGTAAACTTAAAAATAGCCTTGCGCTATCAAGAGCCTATTAGAATTAATTTTCTAATAGGCTCTTTTTTTATCGTTTATCGAAAAAAAAGTAGCATTGGTAGAATTACTAGGTATAACCACACTACTATGTATTGCACAGTACCTAAAAAACACCTTATATTTGTAGTATGAAGATCGAAAATGCAAAAGCTCAAATGAGGAAAGGCGTATTGGAATTATGTATCCTATCGATCATAGCAGAACAAGAAGCCTATCCATCTGACATCTTAAAAAAATTAAGAGGTTCAGATTTAATAGTAGTCGAAGGAACCTTATATCCTTTACTAACTCGTTTAAAAAACGCCGGTATTTTGAAATATAACTGGAAGGAATCTACTAGTGGTCCGCCTAGAAAATATTATAACTTAACAGAAACTGGACAAGAATTTCTTAGTGGATTGACGGACTCTTGGAATCAACTAGTACATGCAGTAACTGTTACGACGCAGCATCTTTATAAGTAAATAAGATTACACTACTCATTGAATTAGAACAAAGAACAGAGACAGGTGTCGTTTGCAAACAACGAAATTTAGTCATTTTTCAACAACATCTGTCTCTGCTCTCGCTTCTCTATTCTTTTAAAAACCAACATAAGATGAATAAAATTTTCAATATAAATTTAGGCGGCTATCCTTTTACGATTGATGATGATGCCTACGACTGCTTATCAAAATACCTTAAAGCGATTCATCGTCATTTTAAAAAATCGGAAGGCTATGAGGAAATTACTTCTGATATAGAAACTAGAATGGCAGAGTTATTTCAAGAAAACAGTAGCGCGCAGCCAATCATTTCTATGAAAATAGTAACAGATGCTATTTCCATTATGGGTACTCCAGAAGATTTTGGCGCTAGTTCTATGGAAGATGCTTCCTATGAAAATACGTATACAAATGAGTCTTACCAAACGGGTAAACGCTTGTTTAGAGATCCAGAGGATGAAGTAGTGGCAGGTGTCTGTTCGGGTATTGCGGCATATTTTGGTATAAAAGACCCATTGTGGGTACGAATCGCGTTTGTGCTGTTCACTTTTGGTGGTGGATTCGGTATACCAGCCTATATATTGATTGCGATCATTGTTCCCAAAGCTAAAACATCGAGTGACAGATTAGCGATGCAAGGAGCCCCCGTTAATGTATCAAATATTGCCAAAATAGTCGAAAAGGAATTTAGTAATTTATCCGAGCGACTTACAGAAATAACTGATAATTGGGATCCTAAAAAAAAAAGTTCACAGCGACCTCTATAGGCCTCACCCAGCCACTTAAAAAAGGCATTCACGGAATAGGTCAATTGATTAAACATTTTCTAAAGATTATTCCGCTCATCTTTAAGCCGCTAGTGTTTATCATAGGCTTTGCATTGACCATTGCCTTTATAGTGATATGGATTTTATCCATTATTAGTATGTTCTTTGGGTCTCCACTTGCTACTGCATTAACGCCCGAACATCCATTTATTGGACTACTTGGTATTATTAATTTGGCATTCTTTATAGGTATTCCAATCTTATCATTGGCGCTTTTAGCTGGACGTTTAGTCTCTACAACAAAGTATAATGTCAAATGGAAACGTAGTCTCACTTTACTTTGGGCCTTGAATATTTTTTCGCTCTTTGGCATCGGTAGTTATATTGCCAATCAATTTAGTGTGAACAAAACTATTAATGCAACTTCTCAAAACTTGACTAGCACAGAAGATGTGTGGACATTGAGAGCGGCTGAAAATCCGTATGCAGATTCTTGGTTACGAATCGGCAATTTAGACATTGCAGGAGATGTAATCGCAAGCAGAGCGGTACAAATTCAGATTAAAAAATCAGAGAATGATCTATTTCACTTAGAAGTTGATAAACGATCTCGTGGGAAAAATTTAGAAGCGGCTACTGCATCTGCTACTCAACTACAACATCGATTGACACTTGAAGAAAATGAGATTATTTTTGATCCTTATTTTGCTTTACAGGAGGGAGAAAAGTGGAGAAACCAAAACATTACCATCCGTTTATTTATTCCTGAAGGGAAATCCATACAATTTAAAGACCTGCCATGGCATATTAGGCATAATATTCAATCAGAACATACAGATCATCAGCGTTCTTGGCATAGTATGCAAAACGGAGAAGTATGGACTATGACAGAGACTGG
>CALJIY010000129.1 GCA_937973945.1 uncultured Saprospiraceae bacterium
GCAAAATCATAGACATAATCCACCCGCTTCGCAATTTCAATTTGCGTCTTATAGTAGGAATGAATTTCGACTAAGACTTCTATATCTCTTGCTTTTGCTTGCTCCGCTAAAGCATCGATGAAAGCAAAGGTTTCATCAATCATAAAACAAGAAGTGCCTTGTTTTTTTATGGCATAGCCAGCAGCATCTAAGCGAATCATTTTAATACCCCCTTTTTGAAAAGTATCTAAAATGCCTGCTAGATAACGTTGCCCCATCTCACTATTGACATCAATATCTATTTGATTGCTAGTGAAGGTCGTCCACATCAATTTACTAGTGCCATCCTTTAATTTAAACATGGTAAAAGGAAGACTTGGACGAGGTCTATAAATAGCTAAAATATCCGCCTCGGTTGCACCATTTGGAAAAGCCGTATCATAGCTTAAAAACAATGAAGCATAGTCAGAAGCATCGCCTTTTTCTAAATAATCTTGAAATTGTATAGATTGAGCAGATACATGGTTGACAATGACATCTGCCATAATATCCACTTCTTGGCTTAATTCTTTAAGATCTTTCCAATCGCCTAATCTCGGATCAATTAGCTCGTGATTGATTGGATCAAAACCAGCATCTTCGCCATCTATCGGATAGTAAAAAGGGAGGATATGTAATCCACCAAACAGTCCCTTTAATTGATGTTGGAATAGGTGTTTTAGATCGTTTAAGTTGTTACACCCCAATCTGTCTACATAGGTGATTAATTGAACCTGATTTTTCATCTTTCTTACGAGATTATTTAGCAATGAATATTAATAAGGTGGAGCAAGATACAGAGGAAATAATAAAAAAAGACTACGATATTCTCTACTTCCTATCGTAGTCTCTAAATCATTAGTAAAAGTGAAAAAAAATATACTATTTTAAGTAGTTAAAATAGTATCGAAAGTAATATATAATACTATTTTATGAAAATGGAATCTTGGAAAAACAAATTATTTCCTTCTCTTGCGCAATCGTTTGCGCAATTGGTTGCGGTTAGTAAGTTTTTCAGCGTATTATATGCGCTACAATGTGCGGAAGGAACTAGAAAGTCCTTTAGATTGTGTGACAATTAAATAGTACATTTGTTTAACAGGTACTTTAGAAACTTGTAGAAATAACCCTATTATACAACCAATTTAGCTAATTTGAAAAGGGAGATACTAATCATTTTTTTACTGATTGTAAGTGGAGTATTGCTACCATTTAAGGAGATGTTTGCTCAATCGAAGCCAAACATGCCTTCTTTGGAATGTACCATTCAAGACTACGCCAAATCGCAGGCCTTAGCGTCGCCCAATTGGATATTGGAGGAAGGTGTACATGCTTTAAAGGTAGCAGACTTATTGCGTGGAGATTGGAAAGATGCAAAGATGATTAATCTTAGCCTTGATCCTATCTTTAAAATGCGAGATCATCACGCTTATTGGATCAACCTGCATTTAAGCTCAAATATAAAGCTGGACGGAGCTGGATTAGTCCTTAAACATGAAGGGGATTGTTGGCCATTTGAATATACCTTTAAAGTAGCGGAAGCATTTTACTATAGAGAGGGTCAACTGGTAAGGCGCGGATTTTCAGGCACTTCTTTCAAATCATCAGAACGAGACTTTCCTAAAATTATAGACCCTACTATTTTAAAGATTGATCTTGAAGAAAAGGAACAACAAAATATATGGATAAGATTGGTTCGTGCGGAAGCTTGTAATTTGAGTTTGCATTTGGAATTAAACAGTAGCGAATTGATCAACCAGCCACGCTTAGCTAGCACTATGATGAATGTTAGTAATGTAGCTTATGGAATCATATTGGCACTATTTTCAATAACTGCTCTACTGTTTTTTTGGTTTAGAGAAAAAGTGTATTTATGGTATATTATCTTATTACTTTTTCTATTTTTAGCGCAGGCAGCACAACTGTACAGAAACGAACTATTTAGTTTGATTTTTCAAAACCATCCGAGATTCTTTGTTTTACTTGGTTCGATATTTTCCATAGTATGGATCGCTACTTTATTTGTTTTTGGACGGCTGTATATCAATACCAAACAAAAATTTCCACGGATTCATTTGCTAATTAAATGGCTATTAATTTCCTTACTTATTTTAAGCACAGTTAGTGTAATTGCCCGTACTATCTTACTTCCATATAGCGAAATAATATTTGTTGTAAGAAAACCAATTATCGGATTAATTCTCTTCTCTTTTTTACTCATTTTGATTTATTTTTTAACGACAAAAGATAAACTGGCGCGTATCTATAGCGCTGGCGTCTTGTTCCCTTTTGCGTCGATATTTTTCGTATTGATCGAGATGAATCTTATTTCGGAGAATAAAAGAAATGTGACGCTACTTATCATGGGCGGAATGATTACGACGACCACTATGGCCTTAGCCTTTCGTTTTAGAATGGAAATTTTGAATAAGAAAAGTGCTTTAGAAGATAAGTTGACCGTAGAACAACAAAATTCCGAACAACTTCAGAAAATAAATATAGCTTCTAATAAATTTGTCCCCCAAACCTTTCTTAACTTCCTGGGGAAGCAAAACATTTTAGAAGCAACGCTGGGTGATTTTGTAGAAAAACAAGTGACGGTATTGTTTTCAGATATAAGAGATTATACGGCCCTTTCTGAAAGCATGACACCTGAAGAAAACTTTAAATTTGTGACCTCTTTTAATCGGAGGATTGGTCCAGTCATTACAAGGCATCAAGGATTTATCAATCAATATCTTGGTGATGGCATTATGGCGATTTTTCCAAAAAGTGCCACGAAAACCCTCGAAGGCGCCATTGCTATTCAAAAAAATCTGTCGGAATATAATGTCGCAAGAATGGCAGGAAATAAAATGCCCATTCGATTAGGTATTGGTTTGCACAGTGGTTCACTTATTATGGGAATTATTGGGGATGAAGATCGATTAGATGCGGCTACCATTTCAGATACCGTAAATGTAGCTTCTAGAATTGAAGGTTTAAATAAAATATTTGGCTCCTCTTTGCTGTTAAGTGAAGATTGTTACTATAAAATCAAAAATAAATCCCTCTTTCATTTCCGTTTTTTAGGTAAGGTAATTGTCAAAGGCAAATCCACGCCTATTGGCATTTATGAATGTTTTGATGGAGATGATCCAAAAGATCAGGAATTAAAGACAGTAACATTAGTTGATTTCAAGAAAGGTCTTTCCTATTATTTTAAGCAACAATTTAGCGCATCGATTTCTTCTTTGACGAAAGTTGTAGCGCAGAATCCAAAGGATATACCTGCACGCTTATTCTTAGATAAAGCTCGACGTTGTTTAGCAGATCCAGATGGAGGGCAATGGAGTGAGGTGGAAATAATTGATACAAAATAATGAAAAAGAAAAACATCGTATTCATAGCAAAAAGCTTAGACGGCTATATTGCTGGGAAAAATGGAGAATTAGATTGGTTACAGGCGATCCCCAATCCAGAGAATAATGACATGGGGTATAAGCAGCTGATGGAAGACATCGATGCCATCATCATGGGCAGAACCACTTTTGAAACCGTGTGTGGATTTGGCGGGGATTGGCCTTATCAGAAACCCGTCTTTGTATTGAGTCGATCTATTAAAACCATACCAGAGAACTTAAGAGGGAAAGTGTTCCTATTGGCAGGACCTCCACAGGAGATACTACAGAAGCTTCATCATAAAGGCTATTTTAGATTGTATATTGATGGTGGTAGAACGATTCAGGATTTTCTAAAAGCCGACTTGATTGATGAATTGCGGATTACCACCATACCCATATTATTAGGTGGTGGCTTTCCCTTATTTGGGGAATTATCGGAGGCTATGGCGTTTGAGCATATCCAATCAGTAGTATTTTTAAATCAAATAGTGCAGGATCATTATAAACGGAAAAGGTGATTAAGAGAATTATTTACAATAAATAAAATAAAATGAATCAAAGATACCTCGACTACGCCATCTATAATATTTGGGCAAATAATAGGTTAATAAATGACTTAGTAGAACAAGAGGAGGAGCTATTAAGTCAGGAATTAGTTGGCAGTTATCCGACCATTCGAGCTACGATACTGCATATTTGGTTTGCAGAAACGGGCTGGCTGTCTCGACTGAAAGGTAATGGTTGGAACACTACTAAGGTAACTGCTTTTTCAGGT
>CALJIY010000130.1 GCA_937973945.1 uncultured Saprospiraceae bacterium
AATAAATTGATCATATTTTAATGATACAACTAATACAAAACGCAAAACAATACTTAGATCGAATCGCTATTCGCTCAAATAAATATGCCTATACTTATCAACAATTGTTACAGGATTCCGAATCTGTGGCAGCCACTTTATTGAATGGAAAGGCTGATTTACAAGAAGAACGAATTGCTTTTTTAGTAACCCCCAGTTTTGAGTATGTCCAATTACAATGGGGTATTTGGCGAGCAGGAGGGATTGCTGTTCCATTGTGTACCAAGCATCCATTCAAATCAATCGAGTATGTCATCAATGACACTAAAGCATCCGTAGTAATTTGCTCAAAAGAGTACGAAGAATTGCTCCGTCCATTCAAAAAAAGAGCGGACATTCGATTTATTCTTACAACTGAAATAAAGGCAGCCCAATGCGATTTGCCAGATATAGCGATGGATCGCCGAGCTATGATCTTGTATACTAGTGGTACTACTGGTTCGCCAAAAGGCGTGGTGAGTAGGCATCAAAATATTGAAGCTCAGATTACGTCTTTAGTAACATCTTGGGAATGGTCAAAAGATGACCACATTCTAAATATCTTACCATTGCATCATGTACATGGAATCGTAAATATCTTGTCTTGTGCTTTATGGACAGGAGCTTGCTGCGAGTTTTTGCCAAAGTTTTATGCAGAGACCGTATTCGATATTTTAAAGGGCGGGGCCGTTAATATGTTCATGGCAGTTCCAACGATCTATTATAAATTGATCGCACAGTATAATAGTTATCCACCTGAAATTCAAAAAGATATTTCCACGGCCTTAGCCAAATTCCGCTTGATGGTGTCGGGCTCTGCGGCATTACCGATTAGTGTTTTAGAAACTTGGCGTACAATCAGTGGGCATACCCTACTAGAACGATATGGCATGACAGAAATGGGTATGGCCATTAGTAATCCTTATAAAGGAGAACGCCGCCCTGGTCATATTGGTAAAGCACTTTCTGGCGTTCAAATCCGAATAGCAGATGAAGCAGACCAAGTCGTAGCCGATGGTCAAACTGGTGAAATACAAGTAAAAGGCCCAAATGTTTTTCAAGAATATTGGGGCCGACCAGAAGCCACCAAAAAAACGTTTACAGCGGATGGTTGGCTAAAGACGGGCGATGTCGCATTACTCGACGATGGTTACTATAGAATACTAGGTAGAAACTCTGTAGACATCATCAAATCAGGTGGCTATAAAATTTCTGCTTTAGAAATAGAAGAAGTTTTGCGAACCCATCCACTAATAAAAGACTGCGGCGTCGTCGGCGTACCCGATGAAGAATGGGGAGAAATAGTAGCCGCCAGCCTGATCCTTAAAGAGACTAATAATCCTATTGATATTCCAACGCTCCAAACTTGGCTTAAAGATAAATTACCAAGCTATCAAATACCTAAGCTATATATTTTCCAAGAAGATCTCCCTAGAAATGTCATGGGAAAGGTGACTAAAAAGGCTTTGCAAAAAATGTTTTCTTAATGAGGCAATAAGTATGAGGTATGAAGTAGTAAAATGTTGTGACAATCAAATTTTAAATTGCATGATGGTCTATTTTATTTTCACTATTTACTAATACTGCAAAAGGATATGAAATCTAACTTAAAACTTTAGTTGTCAATGTTTAATAGTCAACATCTAGGTGGGTGGCTATTTAATATTGACAATAAAAGTTTGAGTAATTTTAGAGTCACTTTTTACCCAGTTCAGAATAGAGCTAAAGCTAGATATGAGTCCCTGCTTGGTCAACATTTAGGCGGGATGGCCCGACAAAAATACCGGAGATGAGGGAATATATTCCCGACCCCGAAGGGACGGGAAGGCTTTTTGTCTAGGGTTTTTGGTTCTTTTTTGCCAATGCAAAAAGAACAATACTATTACTAAGAAAACTTTTAAAAAATAACCAATGACAATATACGGCGTAGCATTATTAGCTTTTTGTTTTTTAATTGGAAAACTAGTCGGCAGCCTACTAGGCGTTTTACTCGGCGTCAATGGAGATGTTGGCGGAGTAGGTTTTGCGATGGTCTTATTAATGAGTCTCAATCTATACTTGAAAGATAAAGAATGGATGAAAGGGGAATCCAAACAAGGTATACTATTTTGGAGTAAAATGTACCTACCAGTGATTGTTGCCATGGCAGCCACGCAAAATGTCAATGCTGCCATGTCAGGCGGATCGATTGCCATCATAGTTGGAATCCTTGCAACAGCAGTCTGTTTTTTACTAGTTCCTATCATTGCTAAAATTGGAAAAAACTAAATGGACATCATAGAAAAAATCATTGCTAAAAACGGATTATTATTTGCGTTTCTATTAGTAGGAATTGTGATGTTCCTTTCTTCTATCGTAGCAAAAAAAGTATTCCGAAATAAAATACCAGGCGTGGCCATTGCCATCTTTACGGGTTTGTTCCTAGCAACATTCGGAGGAAAGAAAGGCTTGTCCGATATTCCATTATTTAGTGGCTTAGCTTTGTTGGGTGGGTCTATGCTTCGAGATTTTACGGTAGTCGCTACGGCAATGGGGGCAGATCTGAATAAAATAAAACAAGCAGGTTTGGCAGGTATCGTAGCCTTACTCGCAGGCATCTTTGTTACCTTTTTTATGGGCGTGGCGATTGCCTATACTATGGGCTATACCGATGCGGTGAGCTTAACGACGATAGGCGCTGGGGCATGCACCTATATAGTAGGTCCTGTAACCGGTTCTGCGATTGGTGCTAGTTCGGATGTTATTGCAATTAGTATAGCGGCAGGCGTTATTAAAACAATATTTGTGACCATTGTTACGCCTTTGATTGCCCCTAGTATTCAATTAGACAATCCACATTCTGCAGTGGTCTTTGGTGGCTTGATTGGGACGACTAGTGGGGTTGCTGCGGGTCTTGCTGCTACTGATCCTAAGTTAGTCCCTTATGGGGCTTTGACGGCTACTTTTTATACCGGCTTGGGTTGTTTGTTATGTCCTTCTGTTCTTTATTTTTTTCTAAAGGCTGTGGTTTAAGGTACAGAGGTCAGATCGTTCTGGTTAGCTTGTGCTAAGGGAACTGTCAGGGGTCAGACTTATGATGTTGACGACCTAATTTTTATAAGCAGAACAATAAACTAAGATACTCTCCATAGCCTAAAATCCACGCACTGTCGATGATTTAAGTTTGTAACTTAAATCTCCTATTAATCCATTCCCTAATCTAAAATTACTATCAACTCATTCCATTGCGTGAAAGGCTCAGATAATATAAACCAAGCTAATATTCTATTTTACATTCTCTTATTTCATAGCTTATTTAGATCCTAATTGAAGGACGGTATTATCTTTTAGAGAATTGGAGATGGTTTATTTTATTTGTAAAATATTTATGTTTTTGGGAAGGCTTGATATAGGGTTTAAGTTAAAAATTTAAACCATCGATTGTACAAAGATTCTAAGCTATAGGAATTGATTCTGATGATGGTATTATGTCTATTATATTTACAAGCCTTAATTCTAAAACATAAAATGACTAAGAAAGATTTTAAAAGAGCAGCTTTACAAAAGCTGACAGAAATAGTCAAAGAAAAAATTGACATCGCCAATAGTTCCTTACATGCGACTATAGAAGGAAGAGATAATCAAACCAAAAGCACGGCAGGAGATAAGCATGAAACAGGGAGAGCTATGATGCAGGCAGAACAACAACGAAATGAGATCCAATTGGGAAAGGCGATTCTTTTAAAAAAAGAACTTCAACAAATTGATTTAGCAAAGACGTTTGAGCAGGTACAATCAGGTGCTTTGGTTATTACCAATCAGGGGACTTACTTTATAGCTATTGGTTTAGGGAAAGTAGTAGTGGCAGAAAAAAATGTCTTTTCGATTTCTGTACTTTCTCCTGTTGGGAAAATTTTATTGAATAAGCAGGTTGGGGACAGCGTACAATTTCAGAATAAGGAGATTATTATTGAAGAAATTTTATAAGAGCGATTTCCTTTATTTTTTCACCACGGATTCACGGATTGTAAGCAGTGCCTAATCCGTGAATCCGTGGTAAAAACCTACTACTTTTGTAATCCTAATAAAGAAATCCGCATCACATAATTATCCGCCGTCATATACAACATCGTACCCGCTTTATTCAGAGCACAATTAGCAGTAGCTTGTCCCGTATTAATCGTTCCTAAATGTTTCCCTTCTGGCGTAAAGACCAATACCCCACCA
>CALJIY010000131.1 GCA_937973945.1 uncultured Saprospiraceae bacterium
ATAATGCAGCAACATGTGGCTGTGATCCAGTACCAACGCCGACTTGTAACCCAACGTGTGAAGTATATAATGAGACAACGTGTAGTTGCGATCCAGTGACGCCCCCAACTTGTGATCCCACTTGCGAAGTCTATAATGCATCGACTTGTGGCTGTGATCCAGTACCAACGCCGACTTGTAATCCAACGTGTGAAGTATATAATGAGACAACTTGTAGTTGCGATCCAGTGACGACCCCAACATGCGATCCCAATTGCGAAGTATATAATGCAGCAACATGTGGATGTGATCCAGTACCAACGCCGGCTTGTAATCCAACGTGTGAAGTATATAATGCGACAACCTGTAGTTGTGATCCAGTGACGCCCCCAACATGTGATCCCACTTGCGAAGTCTATAATCCATCGACGTGTGGCTGTGATCCAGTACCAATGCCGACTTGTAATCCAATGTGTGAAGTATATAATGAGACAACCTGTAGTTGTGATCCAATAACGACCCCAACATGCGATCCAACTTGCGAAGTATATAATGCAGCGACTTGTAGTTGTGATCCAGTGACGACGCCAAGTTGCGATCCAACTTGCGAAGTATACAATGCAAGCACTTGTAGCTGTGATCCAAAACCTGCACCAGTTTGTAATTCTAAATGTGAAGTATATAATGCGACAACGTGTAGTTGTGATCCAATAGTACCAAGTTGCCATGCAACTTGTGAGGTATACAATGCAGCAAGCTGTGAGTGTGAACCAGTACCGACCCCAAGCTGTGATCCTAATTGTGAGGTATATAATACGGCAACTTGTAGTTGTGATCCAAAAGCTCTTCCAACGTGTCATCCAACTTGTGAAGTTTTTAACGAAGCTACTTGTATGTGTGAACCCATTGAAGGGCCAATATGTAATACCACATGTGAGGTATTTAATACGGCTACCTGTAAATGTGATCCTATTGAAACACCAAAGTGCGATCCTAACTGCGAAGTATATAATTCGGAAACTTGTGGATGTGATCCTATTGAATTTCCGGTGTGCGATCCAACTTGTGAACTATTTAATCCTGCTACCTGTAGTTGCGATGCTGTTACACCACCAAGCTGTGATCCTAACTGCGAAGAATTAATAGACTGTCAATGTTTAGCTATCGAATTGCCTGTTTGTGATGTAGACTGCGAGGAATTAATTGATTGTCAATGTGTCCCTAAAGAGCTACCGATTTGTGAAGGACAATGTATGGCAATTGTAGATTGTAAATGTGTTCCGATTGTAGACTGCGTCATTTTGACATCTGAAATCTGCGATGGCATAGATAATGATGGCGATAATTTAATTGATGAAAACTATCCAGACAATGATAGTGATGGGGTAGCGGATTGTATAGATGATTGCCCACATGATCCTTTAAAAATAGCGCCTGGCATCTGTGGTTGTAATACAATAGATAACCCGGAGGATTCAGATGATGATGGGGTAGCAGATTGTGTAGATGTATGTCCATTAAATGCGACCAAACAAACATCCGCAGGGATATGTGGCTGTGATGTTGATCTACTTTTAGAAACACAAGACTTAGACAAAGACGGTATCGTAGATTGCTTAGATGCTTGTCCAAATAACAAATTTCAAATAGAAGATTCAGCCTGTGGATGTGCTGCACCTAGTATAGAAACGATTATTATTCATAATGAAACGGTCTGTGATCCGGCAACTAAAACCTTCCAAGCAGATGTAAGTATTTACTTCAGCTATCCGCCACAAGGTGGAAGCCTAAGCATTTCAGGAGACTTAAATACCTCTTACGAATTTCCAGACAATATGCTCAGAAGGGATATTACACTACGGCAACAAACATTTAGGGCAGATGGACAAGCAGTTAGTTTGGTCGTAGCTCATAAAGGCAATGAGGCTTGTAATTTTGTGGCAGGTAATCTCCTTGTAGCGCCGAGTTGTAATAACATAGTTGAACCAACACTACCTACAAAATATCCAGATGATTGTGGCATTCATTTTATTGCCATTAATGATATTAGAACTTGTAATGATAATAGAACAAATCATAAAGTTTCAGACGATTATTATCATGCAGATATTACGGTACATTATACCAATCCACCAAAGGTTGGACAATTAGAAATAAGAGGATTGCAAGAAGGTTGGGTTGCTGGGGCTTATTTACTAGGTCCCACCAGTCATACTTTTTACAACTGTAAACTGCCAGCTAATAATCAAACTGTTTCTTTAAATGCAGTCTTCTCTGGTGGATACGATTGTACTTATCGTCAAGATCTAAAAGGCCTCAGTTTAGCAGAAGATCAACCATGCAATAATTGCACGATCATGGGCGCCCGAGTCTTGAATATTAGTTGTGAGCAAGATGTAATTTTCTTTGATATACTGGTGACTGGCAGTAAGATTGGCAATAGCTATACGATATCAGATGTGATCGGCAATAATATTGGTGTATACAATCAATTGGCTTCTTTCCGAACGACTAGGGAAGCATTTAAAAATATGATCTTAGAGGATAAGATAACTCCTGAATGTACCTATTCCTTTGGCATAGATGCTACGACTTGCTCCGTAGTTGAGTCAAGAAGTCAAACGCCTAGAATTGGTGTCAACGTTGAAAAGAATATTTACCTATATCCAAATCCAGCGCAGAGGTCCATACAAGTAGTCCTACAAGAGATAGATCCTGATAAGGAAACAACGATCACAATCTATGATCGAATGGGCTATACTAGAATTGTAAAAACAGTGGAACTTTCAACGAATACTTATTCCTTAGATATTGCGGAGCTTGATAATGGGTTGCACTTTATAGCGATTAAGAGCGGGAGGTTTATTCAGACAGGGAAGTTTATTAAGGAGGATTTGCGGTAAGTTTACAAATGTAGCTTAGACCTCCGGTTTGAGTAGGACTGCGACTGAGGCTACTCAGACCAGAGGTCTAAGCTACTTTTGCAAAAATTGCTAAAGAACTAATATTAATTTCTATTGAACAACAATCTTCTGCGTAATAGACTGTCCAGCCTGCGCTAAGCGCACCACATAAATACCACTAGCCAAATTAGTCGTTTTAGTCAAACCAAATTGATGCGTACCTGTACTTAAATTACCCTGGTATAATTGAGCAACCATTTGTCCATTGCTGTTGATTAATTGTAGAGACACATCATTTAAAGCAGTTGGTAAATCAATAGCAATCGTTCCTTGGGTCTTTAAATTAGTAGGATAAACGCTTAAGGCTACCCCTGCTTTTTCCAAATGATTAACAGCAGTCGTAAAGGTCGTGAAGGTCTCTACAGAAGAAGTATTGACAAATTCATAATCTTCCCCTACTTTTTTCCAGATGATCGCAGCTACTTCTAACTTTTCTGGATTCCAATCTCCATTTAAGGCACTATCTATTCTAAAGTCAAAAGTTTGATCCGCTTCCACAGCACCATCTACAATTAGACTGCCAAAAGTAGTAGGCGTTAATCTTCCTCTTAATACCTTTGGATGAGATACATTACTACCTCTACTAGCTTGATCTTCAATCACCTCATCTTCGATAACAAATAAAGAAAGATAATACTCCCCATCTGCTGGCTGAAAAAATTGAACTTTCGCTTTGACAGAAATTTTTGCTCCTTCTAACTGCATCTCTACACCCGCATTTGCAACAGGCGTTTGGTCTTTTATCTGCTCTAAGTGTTCTGTTACAGCAGCAGCTACCGTCCCATTATTATATCTTGTTCTATTTAAATAAAATAGAGGTTGACCTATAGACTGTGGTAAATTATTAGCAAAATCCCTAGCAGTAGTAGAGTATAAATTACTAGAAGTACTCTCATGTGCAGATAGAAAGACCCCATCCGCTCTATAGTTGTCGATTAAGTCCTTATTAGTATCCCATGCACCTGTACCACAATTCGGACACCAGGTCGCCGTTACTTTAGTAATGATCATTCTTTGCTTCGACTCCACGGCTTGACCGAAAGAAAAGACCGTCGAAAGACCTAAAGCCAATATGGAAAAGTATAATTTTTTCATTTTTAAAAGATTGAATAAGAAAGTTAGGTGATATAGTGTTTTGAGCTAATGTCTCAAAACTACTTATTTGTGGTACTTATGCAAATAATGTACCCATACATATAAAAGAAATTCTTGATGTTGTCTATACCAAAATCATTGAGTAATTTTTCAAAGCTCAATCGTTTTTTAAAGACCAGATATATCATATCGGTTTCTCGTCGATCTAGCACTAAGTTACTGGCAATCAAGGCATAAGTCCTTGATTTTTACCACTAACTCGGGAAAGACCACCCAAAGCTATAAAATTATGGGTACTCTTATTATTTTCCAAAAGAAATGATGTCACGTAGAGGACTTCTGTGGTAGTTAAGGGAACTACCAAATATTTTTATTTAAAAATACGAACTTCTTTGGAATTGATGATTCTAGAAATGTTTTTAATAGTATTTTTATCGCCAATATTGTTGATAGCAGGCT